>NZ_AEJZ01000122.1:0-41419 GCF_000208525.1 Escherichia sp. TW14182 | reverse complement strand
ATTGGTTTTTCCAGATCATCCCCCGCCGCTGTGAGCGGCGGTTCGCTTTTCAGCAATGAAAACCATTCAGCCATCTGCGCACTGGCGATTTGCGTCAGTTGTTCATCGTCCAGTTCACGGGAGAACAACTGCGCCAGCCAGGCGTAAACACAGGCAATCTGTTGTGCTGTCAGCGTGGTCATGATTTCACCTGCGACGCCGGAACATATTCGCACTGCGCCACCATCTCAATCGGGCCGCTAAATGCCGTCACCTGCTCCACTGTTCCGTTGTACTTCTCAATTTCCACCAGCGTAGTGTGCGCACTGGTCGCCTGCGCCAGCTGCGAAGTTCCGATGTCGATGGTCAACACGTTGGGGTTACCGTATTTGCACAGCGCACCAGGCTCGCCGCCTTTATCTGGATCGTACCATGCCCCTTCGTGAATTCGCGCCACGCCGGGTGCATAGCGGTCAGAAACCACTGCCCCTGCCAACACCTGACCGCGAGCGTTAAAGACGCGTACCACATCACCGTTACGAATACCGCGCGCACTGGCATCCTGCGGGCTAATAAATACTGGCTCTTTACCCGCTACCGTATATTGCTGACGCAGGGTTTCAGATTCACATAACTGTGAGTGAAGTCGGAAATCGGGATGCACAGATTGCAGATGCAACGGATACTTCTGCGAGCCGGGTCCACCGTGGGAACGTTCGATTTTCTCAAACCACATCGGATGCCCCTGACAATCGTCATAGTTCATGTCGGCGATGGTTTTCGAGTAGATCTCAATCAGGCCACTCGGCGTGCCCAGCGGTTCGAGATCCGGATCTTCGCGGAATGCCTGGTGGCGAACGAACATCTGCGGATGGTCAAACTCGACGTACTCTTTGTTATTCCAGAAGTCATCAAACGCGGGCAGATGAACGCCGCGTCCTTTACCCTGTTGTACACCTTCCTGCCAGATGCGTTTCAGCCAGCCCATTTCGTCCAGACCTTCGGTAAAGGCTTCTTCGCGATTAAAGCGGCGGCACAGCTCGCGGAAAATATCAAAGTCGTTGCGCGCCTCGAACTGCGGCGGCACGACCTGTTTCATGGCGATAATGCCACGGTTGGAGTGGTTGCCGTACTGGTCGAGATCGTTACGCTCAAACTGCGTGGTCGCAGGCAGCACGATGTCGGCAAAGCGGCAGGTTGAGGTCCACTGGTTATCTATGGCGATAACCGTTTCCAGCTTGCGCCAGCCTTCAATAATGCGGTTGATCTGCTGATGGCGATGGAACGGGTTAGTTCCGGCAAAAATACACATTTTCAGCGGCGGCAGTTTTACCGATTTACCGTTCCAGTTGATCACTTTCCCCGGTTCGAGGATCGCATCGATAAAACGGGCAATCGGAATGGTGCTGCTGTAGCCTTTGTAGTCACTGTTGTCGTGAACAGGCGGAATCGACGTAGAGCCGGAGAAACCACTCAGAATAACGCCTTTACGCCCCGGCGTGCCTGCGCCGTTATAGTGCCAGCCAAAACCAAAGCCACCACCTGGCAGGCCAATTTGCCCCAGCATCGCCGCCAGAACGACAATCATCCACGCCCACTGTTCACCGTGCTGCATACGCTGCACGCACCAGCCAGCAATAATTTGCGTTCTGTTCGCCGCCATCTGCCGCGCCAGCCCACGAATGGTTTCGGCATCAATGCCGGTCAGTTTTTCAGCCCATGCGGCATCTTTCGGCTGACCGTCTTTCTCACCCAGCAGATACGGCAGGAACTGCTCAAAACCCACACAGTAGTTAGCGAGGAAGTTTTTGTCGTACAGGTTTTCACTGTACAGCGTATGTGCCAGCGCCAGTTGCAGCGGCACGTCAGTTTGCGGGTTAACCGCAATGTGCTTCACATGCTCGCGCCCCAGATACTCATGGGTGGATGTGACAACCGGATCGATGCTGATGACCACAACTTCACCGGCGGCGACTTTCGCTTTTAGCTGCTCGTAATATTCATAAACATCGTGATCTGGGCACCACCAGTTCGCTTGCTGGTTTTTCAGCAAATCGGAGCCCCACAGTACAATGGTTTTGCTGTTCTGCAATACCAGCGGCCAGGAGGTTTGCTGTTCATACACTTCCATCGAACCGACTACGCGCGGCAGGATCACCTGCGCAGCACCGGTAGAGTAATCTCCGCCCGTACCCACGCTATTGCCATGCAAGGCAATAGCTTTCGCCAGCATCCCCGAAGCGTTATGGAACATCCCCGTCGATTGCCAACCACTGGCGGTCAGCAAGGCACTCGGCCCGTGAGTTTTCTGCACGCGTTCCAGTTCTTCATAGAACATGTCGAGGGCTTCATCCCAGCTCACGCGCACAAAACGGTTATCACCGCGCTGGGATGTGTCGCTCAGATGGCGCTTACGCAGCCAGTCCACGCGTACCATCGGATAACGAATACGCGCCGCGTTGTGTACGTGATCCGGCAATCCGGCGATCATTTTCGACGGATATTTATCCAGTTCGAACGGTTTTGCCGCCACAAAGCGACCATCCTTCACCGTCGCGCGGATAGCCCCCCAGTGCGATCCGGTCAGAATGCCCTCTTTCGAGGTGACGGCCTCAGTAGCCGCTTGCGCCGCAGTCGCACGGCGCGGCGTTAACAATGACGGCCCCAGCATCCCGGCGACGGTTAAGCCGCCGAGCTGCGCCAGAAAACGCCGACGTGATGCCTGAAAGAGATCGTTATTGTTCATTATTTTTCTTCCTTCTTATCGCCGTGAGCCTTACCTGCGGTGTCAGACGCATTCATTTGCAGATATTTCAACAAGGTGCGTTCTTCACGTTTATCGAGACTGGTAAAGCCAATCATGCCGTTGAGCGTGCCGATCCAACCGTTAGCGTCAAAGTGGGCGATTTCCGGTGCGCCGTGGCACTGGTTACAAGTGCCGTTGTACAACGAATCCGCATAAGCCCAGATCGGTTTGATATCGTTTACCATGTCGCCTTTCTTCATCCACGCAGTGGCTTGCAACTTGCTCCACTCAGTATTGGTGTCGGCAACGGTAGTTTTCTCCAGCGTTTTCACCTGCTGCTGCACATCACCACGAATCGAGGCAACAAAGATGCGTTTACCTGGGAACTGGGTGAGTACACGCTGACGTCCGGCGCTTTCCGTCCAGCCGGTAATTTCAATTTGCAGCCAGTCACCGTCACGTTTAAGGACTTTCACTTCCGAAGCAGGCAGCAGAGAACCAGAGGCTTCTTTATCGCCTTTCGCCGCATAAATCGGCTTAATATCAATGGAGTACAGCGTGTCACCACTGTCATTAGCACTGGCGCGCAGCTCATCGAACTGCTTACGGAAGCCACTACTCATATCCGGCAACTGGTGGGCAATACCTTTATGACAGTCGATGCAGGATTGATTATCTTTCGCTGCCACCTTCATCTGACGTGCCGCTTCAGGATGCTGCTTCGCATGATCCATCGCATCGTAGTTATGGCAGGAGCGGCAGGTTGCCGAGTTGTTTTCTTTCATTCGCGCCCATTCACGCTCGGCAAGTTCCGCGCGTTTGGCTTCGAATTTTTCAGGTGTATCAATGGAGTGGGCAATAAAGGTCTGGTAGATATCGTTGCTCGCTTCCAGTTTGCGCTTCACCATGCCTGGAATATCCGGCGGGATATGACAGTCATGGCATTCAGCTCGCACGCCGGAGGCGTTCTGGAAATGCACCGACTGTTTATATTCTTCATACACCGGTTGCATACTGTGGCAACTGACACAAAATTCGGTTGTGCTGGTGACTTTGATCCCAACGTGTGGCAATACAATCAGCGCAATGCCAATCACAATCCCAATAGCGACCAGCGCCAGTACCGACCAACGAGCACTGGGTCGGCGTAGCGCGTTCCAGAGTTTCCGCATAATAGCCCCTGTAAAATTATGGTTTAGTGAAGCGATCTTAATGAGCAAATATGAACAGCGGCACTGGTCAGGATGAACGGCTTACGGCAGAATATGAACAGATATGAACAGAATGAGTAAAACCCTCTGATGCCACATCACATTGTTATTGTTGAAGATGAACCGGTTACCCAAGCGCGATTACAAACCTACTTCACTCAGGAGGGGTATACCGTTTCCGTTACGGCGAGCGGTGCCGGGCTGCGGGAAATTATGCAGAATCAGCCGGTGGATTTAATTCTGCTGGATATCAACTTGCCCGATGAAAATGGCCTGATGTTAACCCGCGCCCTGCGGGAACGTTCGACAGTGGGGATTATTCTGGTTACCGGACGCAGCGATCGAATTGACCGTATTGTTGGGCTGGAAATGGGCGCAGACGATTACGTCACCAAACCGCTGGAACTGCGCGAACTGGTAGTACGGGTAAAAAATCTGCTCTGGCGAATCGACCTCGCGCGACAAGCTCAACCGCACACTCAGGACAATTGCTATCGCTTTGCCGGTTATTGCCTGAATGTGTCGCGCCATACGCTGGAGCGGGATGGCGAGCCGATTAAACTGACCCGCGCAGAGTATGAAATGTTGGTGGCATTTGTGACGAATCCGGGCGAAATTCTCAGCCGTGAACGTCTGCTGCGTATGCTTTCTGCGCGTCGGGTGGAAAACCCTGACCTGCGCACCGTCGATGTGTTAATTCGTCGTTTACGCCATAAACTCAGCGCGGATTTACTGGTGACGCAACATGGCGAAGGTTATTTCTTAGCTGCTGATGTGTGCTGATAAAAATAAACCGGACGAAATCCCCCTGGCGACAGCGAGCGGCGGATATGTTCACGGTCGGCATTTTTCGGCGTCAGGACTAAAATCGGTGGGCTGACATTATCAGACACCGATTGCCCCTGTAATTGCCTGATGGCCTGCTCAACTGCCAGTTCCCCCTGCCAGACCATTTGATCGCTGGCAGCCATAATCACTCTTCCCCGCTTCAGCCCGCGATACACCTGATGTGAAAGATAAAACGACACCACGGTAAGCGGCGTTTTCAGGTTACGCCCTTCACCCATTGCCGCCTCTGCCGCAATGGCCGTTCCGGCAACGACGTCGATTTCTGGATGGCGCTCCAGCATCTCCTGCAACAGGTTACGCTGGATTTCAATATCGTTGTCGCCGAGCGCAATATCGACAATACGCACCGGGCTTCCGGCAATGGCTGCGCGAAAACCCTCTACCATCTCCTTACTGCCCCCGGCGTTATCGGGGCCGGGCATCAACAGCACGTTCAGTGGTTTACCGTGGCTCCATTGCACCAGATATCGCCCTGGTTGATAGCCCATCTGAAACCAGGGCACACCAACGCGGCTTTTTATCTGGGGAGCATCAATAGCATTTACCAGTTCGATCACCGGCAGACTTGCTACCTGCTTTTGCAGATCGGGAAATGACGTCGTGCTACTACCGAGCAAAATGGCCTCTGCCCCCCATTGCTTACACTGGTCGATTTGCGCCTGCTGGGTAGCTAACTGGCTGTAGCCGCCTGCCTCCAGCACTTTTAAATCCACACCGTAGCGGCGAGCAGCCTCCTGCATTCCATAGTTCAACGATAACCAGTATGAATCTTTCAGGCTGGGGTAAAGCGCGCACAGTTTCCATGCGCGTTTGGCTTTAAGCGGCGTAAAGGGTTGCACCGTGAAATGCTGCGCATCATGCCAGCGCAACAGGTTATCAGCCGAAAATGCCGGCAACATGAAAAGGGAAAGAAGTAAAAATAGCAGTACGCGCATGATAGCCTCATCAATAATAAGGCTTTATGCTAGATGTATTCCGCTTTGCGACTCAACCTTTTTCACCTTAAGTACACCGACCGTGAATTTAACCCTGACCCGAAGGCTCTGGATGGGCTTTGCCCTGATGGCGCTGTTAACCCTGACCAGTACCCTGGTGGGATGGTACAACCTGCGCTTTATCAGCCAGGTGGAAAAAGACAATACTCAGGCATTGATTCCTACCATGAATATGGCGCGCCAGTTGAGCGAAGCCAGCGCCTGGGAACTTTTCGCCGCGCAGAACCTGACCAGTGCCGATAACGAAAAGATGTGGCAGGCGCAGGGGCGAATGCTCACCGCACAAAGCCTGAAGATTAATGCGTTGCTGCAAGCGTTACGGGAACAAGGTTTTGATACCACCGCTATTGAACAACAGGAGCAGGAGATCTCCCGTTCGTTACGTCAACAAGGGGAGCTGGTGGGGCAGCGTTTGCAACTGCGCCAGCAACAACAGCGACTCAGTCAGCAGATAGTCGCCGCCGCCGATGAAATCGCACGCCTGGCGCAAGGTCAGGCGAATAATGCGGCGACCTCCGCCGGAGCTACCCAGGCCGGGATTTACGATTTGATCGAACAACATCAGCGTCAGGCCGCCGAAAGCGCACTCGACAGGCTGATTGATATCGATCTTGAGTATGTTAACCAGATGAATGAGCTGCGCCTTAGCGCCCTGCGGGTGCAGCAAATGGTGATGAATCTGGGGCTGGAACAGATCCAGAAAAATGCGCCAACGCTGGAAAAGCAGCTCAATAATGCGGTGAAAATTCTGCAACGTCGGCAAATACGCATTGAAGATCCGGGTGTTCGTGCTCAGGTTGCGACAACGTTAACTACCGTTAGCCAATATAGCGATTTGCTGGCGCTGTATCAGCAGGACAGTGAAATCAGCAATCACCTGCAAACTCTCGCCCAAAATAACATCGCCCAGTTCGCGCAGTTTAGTAGTGAAGTCAGTCAGCTGGTCGACACCATTGAGCTGCGCAATCAGCACGGACTGGCGCATCTCGAAAAAGCCAGTGCACGCGGGCAATACAGCCTGGTATTGCTGGGAATAGTTTCACTTTGCGCACTGATTCTGATCCTCTGGCGCGTGGTTTATCGCTCTGTCACACGTCCACTTGCTGAACAAACGCAGGCGCTGCAACGCTTGCTGGACGGTGATATCGACTCCCCTTTCCCGGAAACCGCTGGCGTGCGGGAGCTGGATACCATCGGGCGGCTGATGGATGCGTTTCGCAGCAGCGTTCATGCGCTGAATCGCCAGCGCGAACAGCTGGCGGCACAAGTAAAAGCGCGCACGGCTGAATTACAGGAACTGGTGGTAGAACATCGACAGGCTCGTGCGGAAGCCGAAAAAGCCAGCCAGGCAAAATCGGCATTTCTGGCGGCGATGAGCCATGAGATCCGCACACCGCTGTACGGTATTCTCGGCACCGCGCAACTGCTGGCAGATAACCCCGCACTTAACGCCCAGCGTGATGATTTGCGGGCAATTACCGACTCCGGCGAATCGCTGCTGACCATCCTTAACGATATCCTCGATTATTCGGCTATCGAAGCGGGGGGCAAAAATGTTTCGGTCAGCGATGAACCCTTTGAACCACGCCCGCTGCTGGAAAGTACCCTGCAATTAATGAGCGGGCGGGTGAAAGGTCGCCCGATTCGCCTGGCAACGGCAATTGCCAACGATGTACCGAGCGCGTTAATGGGCGATCCGCGACGTATTCGCCAGGTTATTACCAACTTGTTGAGCAACGCCGTGCGTTTCACTGACGAGGGGCAGATCGTCCTGCGCAGTCGCACTGATGGCGAGCAATGGTTGGTCGAAGTGGAAGACAGCGGCTGCGGTATTGATCCCGCGAAACTGGCAGAAATATTCCAGCCATTTGTTCAGGTAAGCGGCAAACGCGGCGGCACCGGTCTGGGGCTGACTATCAGTAGCAGTCTGGCTCAGGCGATGGGCGGCGAACTGAGCGCCACCAGCACGCCGGGGGCTGGAAGCTGTTTTTGTTTACGCTTGCCGTTACGTGTTGCCACTGCCCCCGTGCCAAAAACAGTCAATCAGGCGGTACGTCTGGACGGTTTACGTTTGCTGTTAATTGAAGATAACCCGCTAACCCAGCGAATTACCGTTGAGATGCTAAACACCAGTGGTGCGCAGGTCGTGGCTGTTGGCAATGCCGCGCAGGCGATAGAAACGCTGCAAAATAGTGAACCATTTGCTGCCGCACTGGTGGATTTTGATCTGCCGGATATCGACGGCATTACCCTTGCCCGACAACTGGCACAGCAATATCCGTCGCTGGTTTTGATTGGCTTTAGCGCCCATGTCATCGACGAAACGCTGCGCCAGCGAACCAGTTCGCTCTTTCGCGGGATTATCCCTAAACCAGTGCCGCGTGAAGTGCTCGGTCAGTTACTGGCGCACTATCTCCAACTGCAAACCAATAAAGATCAATCGCTGGATGTATCGCAACTCCATGAAGATGCTCAGTTAATGGGGACGGAGAGTATTCGCGAATGGCTGACATTATTTAAACAACATGCCCTGCCACTTCTCGATGAAATAGACGCAGCCCGCGCCAGGCAGGACTGCGAAAAAATTAAACGTGCCGCGCACCAGCTAAAAAGCAGCTGCGCGAGTCTGGGAATGCGTAGCGCCAGCCAGCTATGCGCGCAACTGGAGCAGCAGCCATTATCTGCGCCCCTCCCACACGAAGAAATTACACGCAGTGTTGCCGCTCTGGAAGCGTGGTTGAATAAGAAAGACCTGAACGCGATTTGAATCAATATCAGCCAGTTAAGAATATTTAGAATAGTGGCATTTAGTATGCAACTTAACGGGCTGGCAAAATCATGACAGAGAAAAAAAGAACCCGCTGGCAGCGGCGGCCAGGCACGACGGGCGGCAAATTACCGTGGAATGACTGGCGTAATGCCACGACCTGGCGTAAAGCGACGCAATTATTACTGTTAGCAATCAATATTTATATTGCCGTCACCTTCTGGTACTGGGTGCGCTATTACGAAACGGCAGGTAGTACGACATTTGTCGCCAGACCAGGAGGCATCGAAGGCTGGCTACCGATTGCCGGCCTGATGAATCTGAAATATAGCTTTGAAACAGGCCAGCTACCTTCCGTCCATGCCGCCGCGATGCTGTTGCTGGTCGCTTTTATCATCATCAGTCTGTTGCTGAAAAAGGCCTTTTGTTCATGGTTATGCCCGATTGGTACGCTTTCTGAATTAATCGGCGATCTCGGGAAAAAACTGTTTGGTCGGCAATTTGCCCTTCCCCGCTGGCTGGATATTCCTCTGCGCGCAGTGAAGTATTTGCTGTTGAGTTTTTTTCTCTATATCGCGTTATTGATGCCCGCTCAGGCAATTCACTATTTTATGCTATCGCCCTACAGCGTGGTGATGGACGTTAAAATGCTCGATTTCTTTCGTCATATGGGAACCGCGACATTAATCAGCGTGACCGTTTTGCTGATTGCCAGCCTATTTATTCGCCATGCCTGGTGTCGTTATCTTTGCCCATATGGCGCGCTGATGGGCGTGGTTTCGTTATTTTCGCCGTTTAAGATTCGTCGCAATGCCGAAAGTTGTATCGATTGTGGCAAATGCGCAAAAAATTGCCCATCACGGATCCCGGTCGATAAATTAATTCAGGTACGAACAGTGGAATGTACCGGCTGTATGACTTGCGTAGAGTCATGTCCGGTCACTTCAACATTAACTTTTTCGCTGCAAAAACCTGCGGCAAATAAAAAGGCCTTTGCGTTGTCTGGCTGGTTAATGACGCTATTGGTTCTGGGGATTATGTTTGCGGTGATTGGATATGCGATGTATGCGGGTGTATGGCAAAGCCCGGTGCCAGAAGAATTGTATCGACGCTTAATTCCACAAGCGCCAATGATTGGTCACTAAATTAGCAACAAGCGGAACATCACCTCGTGCGGGGTGATGTTCACAAAATCACATTATTTTGATTTTGACGTCATAACCTTCAAGCCCGGTCATTTTCTCCCGCGCAGTAAAGCGAATTTCAGAGACTTCTTTCCCTGTGTTTTTATTCAATTCGGCGATTTTTTGCGCAATAAAGTCGGAGATTTCCGTTTCGGCTTGTTTTTTTAGCTCTTCAATATTCACTGTTAACCTCTTCTGGTCTTAAAAGACAGCAACACGCCAGCAAGGTGTTGGTTCCGATCCCCTGGTCAGGTTAGAAATGTTATAAGCCATCTGCATGAAAGATTCAATAATCAGTAGGTTATCGCTCAATATGCGTACAGGGATAAGCGCAAACAGAAGATATAAAAAAGGCTCCGCGAGGGAGCCTGATATTATTTTGTGAAATCCAGCGGCGCATGGTCAGTGCGTATTTGCAAGGCAACGTTATCAAAGGTGATCATCGTCGATTTACAGAAAATACACTTAGCGCCCAAAGGGTTTCGCTCCGTCACATCGAATGCCGATGTGCGGTACTGTGAACCATGACAACATGGACAGCGGAAATGGAGATGTTGAGTAATAACGGCAACCTTAGAGCGTAACAACGTTCGCTGCCGAGGGACCACGTTGCCCCTGCTCAATAGAAAATTCGACTTTCTGATTTTCATTCAGCGTGCGGAATTCATTGCTCTGGATGGCGGTGAAATGAACGAAAACGTCCTTGCTGCCATCATCAGGAGTGATAAAGCCAAAACCTTTATCTGCGTTAAACCATTTTACTAAACCAGTCATTTTATTAGACATATTTTACTTCCTTCATTTTGAGCCTTTCGGCAAACAGGGCTTTATTACAGAAACTACTTAGTGTTCAGGAGAGAGACTCAAAAGAAGGGGATAATGCCTGATAATGAGAACTGCTTTAGTAAACTACTTTGTATGCTGTCTGTCTTTCAAACCGACGCAGCTATTAACGCATGATAAATATGATTAAGCAAATTTTATTTTAGCCGTCCGGCGGTCTTAAATATCGCTGGCTTTATTTTATTAACACCGTATAGTGCGGCGCAGTATTTTTAGTAAGGAATTTGTTTGTCCCGTAAAATGACAGGAATTGTCAAAACCTTTGATCGCAAAAGCGGCAAAGGATTCATCATCCCCTCCGACGGTCGTAAAGAAGTCCAGGTTCATATTTCCGCATTCAGTCCCCGCGACGCAGAAGTGCTCATCCCAGGATTACGCGTAGAATTTTGCCGCGTCAATGGCCTGCGAGGACCAACAGCGGCAAATGTTTATTTATCCTGATGTAAACTACATGCCGGAATACGCGCTTCATTCACTATTTGCGTAAAATCCGCCAGTGAACACATGCCCTGCGCGTTTCTCTCCTCACATTCTGCCAGTGTCAGTTTTACCTCTCCAGGCGGCGTTTTTAGCGATAGCGGCGTTTTATCACGCATCTGCTGCAAGGTCTGGAATACCAGCGAAACCTGAATCCATTGACTGTTATCACTTAGCCGCCGCCAGCGTTCAAATACCAGTTCACCACCCGGCGGGGTGTTATCCGGTTGACCCGGCAGCGTCCAGTTAAGCTTCAGTGCCCCCCCCAGATTCGCCAGGTTGGTATCATGCCCGGCAATAAACAACAGTGAAGTCGGCAGCGTAATTCCATAGTTCGATTTTTGCGGGTTGTTTGGCGTCAACGCCGTCAGAACTAAATCCAACAGCGGTGTGGCACGACGACGAGCCACATCCGGGGTACGTTGCAGCAAATAAAACTGCGCATTATGCAGGCTTAACAAGGTGTTCCACTGATGTGAATCAGTAATTCGTCCCCAGCCAGGCTCCGGCATTCCCTGTGCTTGTTGCAGGAGAAATATCTCCGTCAGCATGGATGCGAGGCTTACCGCACCCGTTAATGAGACGTTATCAGCACTCACCTTGAGTTCAGAGGGCAATGCCTGCGTGAACGAACAGCTTTCGTCTTGTTTCTCTCGTTTGAGGCACAGACTTGATTGCGGAAAATTGAGTACCCGCTCCAGTTCGTGAAATGCCGTTTGCCGATGATCGGTAAAATCAACGAGAGAGCCGCCTGCCCTGCTGAGAATCGCCTCAGTCACGTTCACTTTATCCAGTTGGCAAACACCGGTTTTCAGGGGATTAAATAACGGATCGGGACGGGAAGTGTCTGACTGAGTATGTACGGTTATTGCACAGTCGGGAGCCAGCCCGGCAGCAAAGGCTTCGCCTGTTTTACGAGTGCGCTCGTCAACATCGGCAATAATCGCGACCTGCCCAGCTTTCGGGCAACCATTTTTTGCCAGCAAACCGTCAGCCACCAGGCGTTGGCGTTGGTAATGTCCGAGATAAGAGATCAGCTCACCGCCTCGTGGTGTCAGCCAACCCAGTTTCACCGGCCAGCCAGGCCAGGTGTCTGGAGTAACGTCCTGCATGATTTGCGTAGATTTGGTGGGTGCTCGCACACCATGACGGCTGACAATCACCACACTTTCCAGCTTCAGTTCCGGCGCCCCCTGAGCAAATGCAGGTAGCGGAGTTAACGGAAGCAAAAGAGAAAAAAAGGGGATCAAAATCGCTTTCATCGCCAGGTTTCCGTTTTTCATGTTTCGCATTATTGCCTGATGCGACGTTGATGCGTCTCATCAGGCCTACGTTTGTTGTGCGTCAAATCAACCTTTCAGACGCGGTTCCAGCCATACCAACACCACGGTGGAGAGTGAACACATCAACAAAATTCCGACGAACCACAATAAATACCACATTGATCATCCCTCCTTAGTACAGCTCACTATCGTGACGGCGAAGCGTTTCAGTTGTCATGCGCCCCCACATTTTGTAGTAGCTCCATACAGTGTAGAGCAACACAATAGGCAAAAATATCAGCACAATTACTAACATAATGCTCAACGTCAGCTGACTGGAGGTGCTGTCCCACAGCGTCAGGCTGGAGATCGGACTGATGCTCGAAGGCATGACAAACGGAAACAGCGTGATGCCCGCCGTGAAGATAACGCCAAATTGCATCAATGAGGCCAGCAGAAATCCCCAACCGGGGCGACCCCGATAAATAGCCATCACCGTCAGTAATGGGCAGAAAAAACCCAGCAGCGGGAAGATCCACAAAATCGGCGATTCAACAAAATTATTCATCCAGGCACCGGGCAGTACTGTAACCAGTTTCATTAACGGATTGGACGGGCCGTTAACATCCTGGGCGAGCAATACAAAGCCATCAATACCCACCCACAGCCAGTACCCCGCCAGCAAAAAGCACAGCATGACCAACAGCGCAGCGCGTTTGGTCGCCAGTTGCGAACGCAGGTGAATAGCTCCGACCGTTTTTAGTTGCAACCAGACGCCACCTTGTAAAATCACCATGCCCAGACTGAGCAAACCACACAGTAATGGGAACGGTGTCAGCAATTGCCAGAAAGAACCGAGGTACTCCACGCGTAATTGCGGCGTGAAGACAAACGGCACGCCAAGTAACAAATTGCCGAACGCGATACCGAAGACCACCGGCGGCACCAGGCTACCGATGACCAGACCGGCATCCCACATTTTACGCCAGCGCGCATCAGCGATTTTTCCACGATAATCAAAAGCCAGCGGGCGAAAGAACAGCGAGCACAGCACCAGAATCATCGCCACATAAAAGCCGGAAAACGCCGCTGCATAGACTCTGGGCCAGGCGGCAAATAATGCACCGCCCGCAAGAATCAACCAGACCTGGTTGCCTTCCCAGTGTGCGCCAACGCTGTTAATCAATACCCGACGTTCATCATCATCACGCGCCACCAGCGGCAGCAGACAGCCGATCCCCATGTCAAATCCATCGGAGATCATAAAGACCACCAGGATGACGCCAATCAGCAGCCACCAGATGAAGCGCAATGTTTCATAATCAAACATGATTCTCTCCTTACCCCTGTTGCTGCGTCGGTTGTTCACTCTGCATCGCGCTCGGCCCCAGACGGGCATATTTCTGCATCAGGTAGACTTCGGCGATTAAGAACAGGGTATAAAGCCCTACGATCATGATCAGTGAGAAAGCCAGTTGTCCCGTGGTTAACGCGGAGTGCGCGGAGTATGTCGGTAAGATGTCCTGAATCGCCCACGGCTGACGACCAAACTCGGTCATAAACCACCCGGCTTCAATGGCAATCCACGGCAGCGGCAAACTCCAGAGCGCCATTTTCAGCACCCAACGATGCTGGTCAATTTTACCGCGCAGCGTCTGAACGAGCGCAATCAGCATTACCAGTAACAGCAGCGAACCGCAGCCCACCATGATGCGGAAACTCCAGAACACCGGCGCAACCTGTGGAATAGCGCCACGCATTGCTGCCTGATACTGCGCCGGTGTGACATGATTCATATCCGGCGCATAGCGGGAGAGCAACATGCCGTAACCAAGGTCGCTTTCCAACTCCCGGAATGCCTGCAACACATGTGGCTCCCGGTTACCTTGCGAGATCTCCTGCATCAGCAGCCAGGCCATACGTCCGCGTTGCAATCGTGGGTAGGTTTCAGCCATCAAATTTTTCAGCCCGGGTACGGGCTTATCTAATGAGTGAGTGGCGAGGATCCCTAACAGTGCGGGAATTTTGATGGCAAAGGCATTACGTTCTTGATCCTGTTCCGGCCAGGCAACGAGATGGAACGGCGCAGGTGCGGGTTCGGTTTGCCACTCCCCTTCCATTGCGGCCAGTTTTACCGGCTGAACGCGTGCGACTTCATAAGCAGAACTGTCTCCAAGTTGCAGCGCGCCGATTATCGCCAGTGTGCCAAAGACCGAGCCGATGGCGAACGAACGTAGCGCGACATCACGCTCCCGTCCGCGCAGTAAATACCAGGCGCTGATCGCCATAATAAACATGGCCCCGGTCACATAGCCCGCCATCACCGTATGGACAAATTTCACCTGGCTGACAGGGTTAAAAACCAGATCGCTGAAACTGGTCATCTCCATACGCAGGGTGTCGATATCGAAATGCGCGCCGGTCGGGAACTGCATCCAGCCGTTAGCATTCAAAATCCACAATGCGGAGATATTGGAACCGAATGCCACCAGCCAGGTCACCAGCAGATGCTGGTATTTATTCAGCCGTTGCCAGCCGAAGAAGAACAGACCGACAAAGGTGGATTCGAGGAAGAAGGCCATTAATGCTTCCATCGCCAGCGGTGCGCCAAAAATGTCGCCCACATAGTTGGAATAGAATGACCAGTTAGTACCAAACTGAAACTCCATTGTCAGGCCAGTGGCCACGCCGAGAGCGAAGTTGATACCGAAGAGCTTACCCCAGAAACGCGTCATATCGCGGTAGACTGTTTTGCCGGTGACCACGTAAATGGTTTCCATGATAGCCAGCAAAAAAATCAGCCCCAGGGTAAGGGGCACGAATAAAAAGTGGTACAGCGCGGTCAGTGCAAACTGCCAGCGCGATAAATCAATAACATCCCACATGCGAACTCCTGTAGGCGAAGAGAGGGAAATAACCCTTTAATAGTAGATCTCCCTTTTTATCCTTACAGTTTGTAGGTGGTCGTATTCGCTGATTGCGATATTCATAAGACTGAAAGCGACATTTGCCGCCGTTTTCACTGTTGCTCGTTTTCCACCAGCCACTGACACACCTCGCCCAACCGCTGCGCAGAATCAGCCAAATCTTCCGGCGCTGCCAGCACAACTTCCGGTATAGGGCAGATTTCATAACTCTCAAGCAGCGGACCTTTTAGGGTGTCCGTGCAACGTAAATGCCAGACATGGCGTAACCCGGTGGCGTTGATATAGCTCTCGCCATAGCCAATGGTGCGAATCTGAATATTCCCCGCCCCGCAAAGGCGCGAGAGAAACAGCCGGTCAGCCTCGCTGATGGGCAATTGCGTCAGGTTAATACTGTGCGGCTGCGTGTCAGGGTTACGCACATGCGCCAGCAATTCATGAGCCAACGGCAGTCCGTTCATCAGGCCATCGATGGGTGGCGGTAACAGCGAATCTGTCGGCAAGACGTTTTGCGTTGCCGCCTGCCACAAAGGCAGCGGCGCGCAGCCAGTCTCCAGACGGTCTTCCAGTAACTGCTCTCCGCGACGTCTGCGCACTCGCCATAATCCGCAAAAAATTGCCTCCTGAATTTCACTTTCACTGCCATCAACGTGTTGGATGCGAACTGACACTTCCCCTTCCCCGAGAAGCGTATTGATAAAGTGGCGATCGTAAGCGTTGAGATTGAACAGATCGACTGCCAGTACCTCGCCCAAAGGGGGGATACGTTGGCTTAGCTGTTGTTGCAGTTCGTTTAACAGCACAATCACCTGCGGGCTATGTGCACACTGTTCCAGTGCCGCCATGCTCGGTTCATCATTCACCTGGCAGGTGATCGGCAGCGGATTCATACTGAAACTTTCGTCATCAGGTTGCGTTCCTGGCCCCAGTAAATGGAAAAAAGTGTCACTCATGAGGCACGCTCCTGTTGCGGTTCGACAAGCCCACGCATCAGGTTTATCAACTCCGTCCATGGGTGAATACCATTCAGCACGCCGCGATAGCTACCGCCGGTAAACACCAGTGTGGCGGGAAAGCGAAAAACACCAAAGCGATCGCCGATGGCTTCGCTTTGCTCAAGGTCAGCAATCGCCACCTGCCATGTAAAGTCTGGAAATTCGCGCAATAATTCGCCAATTATTATCGGATTATCACCGACCTCCGGCGTGCGTTTCGGATCGCTGCTTAACAGCACTACGCCGTCTGGTGCCTGCGATAACCAGTCATCAAGGCTGGATTCTGTGACAGGTGTCCAGCCGCGCGCCAGCATACGCTGCCACAACGCATTAAAAGGAGAGTCATTGATCATCCCTGCTCCTCCAGGCTCATCCGGTACTGGCGTAAGCGAACGCCTTCATAATTTTCCATCGACAGACAGTCATAGTTGAGACAGCGTGATTCCTCTGCCAGATGCGGTACGATTCCCCACTCTGCCAGTTGCGCCAGCGCCAACTGTTCTGCTGATGGCAGTTGTTCACGTGCCAGTTCGCTCAGGCTGCCACCGTAGTCGTCGAGCATTGCCGGTTGCAGCCCGACCAGGGCGATTTGTTCAGGCAAATGTCCACGAATATCCGCCAGCGCCAGCACTTCGGAGAAACTGTTCTGGTGCAGACTCATTTTCTTTGCGCTAAGATATGCCGGAATGCGCTCTCCGGCATATGTCCGTAGCGTTCCTGGCTCCAGCCCATAATCAATGGCATCGAGGATCAACAAGTGACTGGCGCTTTCAACGTAGCCCAACAAATTCAGCCCCTGAGTGCCGCCATCGACAATCTCCACGTTTTCGGGCCAGTGATAATGTGCATATAGCCGTTCCGCCACCCGCACGCCGAAACCTTCATCGGCCCATAGCAGGTTGCCCAGCCCCATCACCACCACGCGCTGCTCGCTCATGAACGCTCCTTGTTGCTTTTGACTTTAAAAAACTTGTGGCTGCGGTAACCATTCACCATCGTGGAGATCACCGTGTCATCAGACATGATGTCTTCACGCAGTGCCATATAGACATGACCGATCACAAACGCACCAATTAGCCACATCCCCAGCCGATGCCAGCTGTGAATGTCCAGCGAGTTGCCGCCCGTCCAGTAGAAAAACTCCACTACATAACGGAACGGCGCGAAAATGGCATACTGGCTGTGTTCGCTGAACAGCGCAAAACCGGTGACGATCATAAAGACCGACATCAGGAAATAGCCGAACATCGCCGCCTGGGCGATGGGGTTATGACCGATGTCGGCACTCGGGCGTTTTGCCAGAAACAGATACCAGCGGATTTCATACCACACGCCCAGCCACCAGCTTTTACGCCATACCGGCACAATGAAAAGCTCGCGTGAATAGCGATTACCCACGAACGCCCAGTAAATCCGCATCAGCAATATCACGGTAAAAATCATTCCGGCGCTGAAGTGAATTAACCTGATGTAGCCCATATAGAACAGATACGTCGCCTCGCCGCTGACCGAAGGCAGCGGCTTACCGATAAAGTAACCGGTGACCATCAACACCGCCATGCATAACACCGTCAGCCAGTGCCAGATACGGACTGGCGCTTCAAAGACATAGTGGCTGACAACGTTGTCGCTTTTCTCTTGCATGATGATTCTCCTTCGCTGTTAACGCACCTGCACGGAGATAAGCTCGCTACCGTCGTCGCCCAGCACGTGTGTTGAACAGGCGAGGCACGGGTCAAAGCTGTGCAGAGTACGCAGGATCTCCAGCGGTTGCTCGGGGATCGCCATTTTGGTGTTCATCAGCGCCGCTTCATATGCGCCAATCTGCCCTTTGGGATCGCGCGGGCTGGCGTTCCAGGTGGTCGGCACCACGCACTGGTAGAGATCAATCTTGCCATCGCGGATGGCGGCCCAGTGGCCTAACGCCCCGCGCGGCGCTTCGGTAAAGCCGACGCCACGGCACTCTTTCGGCCAGGTCGCAGGCTCCCATTTTTCAGTGGAGGCAGTGGCAAGATTGCCGTTTTTCAGATTGGTCATCAGCTTGTCGAAGAAGTACTGCAACTTACTTGCGGCCCACTGCGCTTCGTGCGCGCGGCACAGAATGCGGCCTAACGTCGACTGGATGCCAGAAAGCGGTAGGTTCAGCGCCGACATCATGCGATCGACCGACTCAACGGTCGCAGCATCGCCTTTGTGGTAGGCGATTAACGTGCGCGCCAGCGGCCCTACTTCCATCGCGTTACCGCGCCAGCGTGGCGCTTTGATCCACGAGTAACGTTCCTGTTCATTCAGTTGCTGAATGTTGGTATCGCTGCCTTTGACATCGCCAGGGTTGTACCACGGGTCGGTAATACCATCAAAAGGATGACGCCCAACCTGATCGTTGGGATACCGATACCAGGCGTGATCGACAAACTCCTGCACCTGCTGCGGATCAACCAAATCCACTGGCAGCACATTGTTGAAGTCGCCATTGATTACCGCACCACCTGGCATCAGCAGACTTTTCTCGCCAAAGTCGTTGGCAATATCCGGGAATGCGCCGTAGCTAAGGACGCATTTATCAGAAAGACCAGTGCCGATTTCACTCCACGGTTTGTTGAACTGACCGATGGCTAAGGCGTCGGGGATCATCACGTTGTTAATGAAGTCCGCCGTGCGGGTGATAATCGACTGTACCAGGTTCAGGCGTTCCATATTAACCGCCCCGACCGCGCCGCTTTCGTCAATGTTAATGGCGCACGGCATCCCGCCGACAATCCAGTTCGGATGCGGGTTTTTACCACCAAAAACGGCGTGAATTTTGACGATCTCCCGCTGGAAATCGAGGGCTTCGAGATAGTGGGCAAAGCCCATTAGGTTGGCTTCCGGCGGCAGTTTGTACTGCGGGTGCCCCCAGTAGCCATTGCGGAAGATCCCCAACTGCCCGCCTTCAACAAATTTCTTCAGGCGGTTTTGTACGTCGAAGAAATAGCCAGGGGATGATTTCGGCCACGAGGAGAGGCTTTGCGCCAGTTCTGACGTTTTCCGTGGGTCGGCTTTCAGCGCATCTAACACATCTATCCAGTCCATCCCGGCGAGCTGATAGAAGTGCACCAGATGGTCGTGGCACCAGAGCGTCGCCAGCATAATATTACGGATGATATTGGCGTTGTCCGGCACTTTAATGCCGATGGCATCCTCAATTGCATAGACCGAAGCCAGAGCGTGTACGCCAGTGCAGACGCCGCAGATACGCTCAACGAACGCCCACGCATCACGCGGATCGCGGCCTTGCAGGATGATCTCCAGCCCGCGAAACATAGTGCCGCAGGAAACAGCATTGGTGATCACATTCTGATCGTTAATATTCACTTCGCAGCGCATATGACCTTCGATGCGCGTAATCGGGTCGACCACCAGGCGGCGTCCGGCATTGTTGATGGTGTATCCCTGAGTTTCGTACTGAGTGCTCATGCCTGTTTATCCTCGTTGCCCGGCTGTTGTTCGGCTTCTGCAAGTTGCTGGTTATGACGTCTGCGCTGGTCAACGGCGCTGGCGACTGCATGTACGCCAACAGCCGCAGCCACGACACCAAGCGCGGTTAAGCCCACGGTATCGGCGGTAGAGTGCGTTCCCATCTGCGGAATATCGACCACGCGGCTATAGAACGAACCGCGATCCCAGAAACCATTTTCAGAACAGCCCAGGCAGCCATGACCAGACTGGATTGGGAAAGAAACGCCATCATTCCAGCGTGTGGAGGAACAGGCGTTATAGGTGGTAGGCCCTTTGCAGCCCATTTTGTACAGGCAGTAACCTTTACGCGCGGCGTCATCATCCCAACTCTGGACGAACTCTCCGGCATCAAAGTGAGCGCGGCGATAGCATTTATCGTGGATTCGCTGACCGTAGAACATCAGCGGACGCCCCATTCTGTCGACATCCGGCAGACGATCGAATGTCACCATGTAAGTAATGATGGCGCTCATCACATCCGGGATCGGCGGGCAGCCGGGCACTTTAATGATCGGTTTGTCGGTGATGACTTTGTCGATGGGGGTGGCCTGCGTCGGATTGGGTCGGGCGGCTTGCACACAGCCCCAGGACGCACAGGTGCCCCAGGCAATAATTGCACTGGCTCCGGCAGCTGCACGTTTGAGTTTCTCAATAAACGGTCGACCGCTACTGATACAGAACATCCCCTGCTCGCCCAGCGGCGGGTTACCTTCTACTGCGAGGATATATTTGCCGTTGTATTGCGTGATGATGTCTTCAAAGACTTCCTCTGCCTGAGTGCCTGCGGCAGCCATCAGAGTATCGTCGTAGTCGAGAGAAATAAGGGAAAGAATGACATCCTTCGCCAGCGGATGAGCAGAACGGATAAAAGATTCGGTACAGCAGGTGCATTCAAGACCGTGGATCCACACCACTGGAATGCGCGGTTTATTCTCCAGCGCCCAGGCAATCTTTGGTGCCATCCCCGCGCCTAATCCCAGCGACGTGGCAGCCAGACTGCAATATTTAAGAAAACTTCGCCGGGTAACCCCCTGACGTCGCATAGCCTGGTAAAAGGTTTCCTCGTTATTCATATAGCACGTCTCTTCTCCTTGCGACACCGACTGGAGTGCCGGGCGCTTTTGGTCGGCAAGCGACGTCCCTGGAGCAAGGCAAACCATCGCTTCACGAGAGAGACAGAAAACGAAAGCTCATCCTTCTGCACTGGCGCACGTCGCCAGAAAGTATTGTTAATAAAGCGTAGTGAAACTTTTGCACAAAACAACACAGAGTATGTGGATTTATCTTTTAGCGATAAAAATGAACCTTATTTTCCTTAAGGTTTGCCGCAGGAAGGTTATGAAGCGATTTTTATGGCGATGGAATGCGCAAATTGCTGTTATTTCACGCAATCAACACGATTTTGTCTGTTTTTCAGGCAAACAAACACATTGGGGGTTTACACGACGCATCGGGATGTTTATAGTTCGCGTCATTCCGGAAGTGTGGCCGAGCGGTTGAAGGCACCGGTCTTGAAAACCGGCGACCCGAAAGGGTTCCAGAGTTCGAATCTCTGCGCTTCCGCCAAATAAGATAAGGGGTTAGCTAAATGCTAACCCCTTTTTCTTTTACCTGTCAAAATCGCCATGCCGTTATGTCATCCCCAATGGCTTACTCTGTCTTTGCTAAACCTGTTCCAGATCAAATGCGTAAAGATGGGTAAAACCTCTGGGTAGCTTTCGGCAATATCATTATGCTGCTTTATTAATTACACCTGTCATAGAGAGTGACTCCATGGATCGTATAGTTAGTTCTTCACATGACCGTACATCGCTACTTAGCACCCATAAGGTGCTGCGTAATACCTATTTCTTGCTGAGCCTGACGCTGGCCTTTTCTGCGATTACCGCGACTGCCAGTACGGTTCTGATGCTACCATCTCCGGGTCTGATTCTGACGCTGGTGGGGATGTATGGTTTGATGTTCCTGACCTATAAAACGGCGAATAAGCCGACCGGGATTATCTCCGCGTTCGCCTTTACCGGTTTTCTGGGTTATATCCTCGGACCAATTCTGAACACTTACCTGTCTGCCGGAATGGGCGACGTAATCGCTATGGCGCTGGGCGGCACAGCATTAGTGTTCTTCTGCTGCTCTGCCTATGTGCTGACCACCCGCAAAGATATGTCGTTCCTCGGCGGTATGCTGATGGCGGGTATTGTGGTGGTACTGATTGGAATGGTAGCGAATATCTTCCTGCAACTGCCTGCCCTGCATCTGGCAATCAGTGCGGTATTCATTCTGATCTCCTCTGGCGCAATTCTGTTTGAAACCAGCAACATCATTCATGGCGGTGAAACGAACTACATTCGTGCCACGGTTAGCCTGTATGTGTCGCTGTACAACATCTTCGTCAGCCTGCTGAGCATTCTGGGCTTCGCCAGCCGCGATTAATCTCACCCGCTAACACTTTCATAGCCTCGCTTTATGCGGGGCTTTGTTTTTTGTTACACTGCCGCCAGTCTGATTAAGGTAGTAATAATTATGCTGATCTTCGAAGGTAAAGAGATAGAGACCGATACCGAAGGCTATCTCAAAGAAAGCAGCCAGTGGAGTGAGCCGCTGGCTGTGGTGATTGCAGAGAACGAAGGGATTTCGCTGTCGCCAGAACACTGGGAAGTGGTGCGTTTTGTGCGTGATTTCTATCTGGAATTTAATACTTCTCCGGCGATTCGTATGCTGGTAAAAGCGATGGCGAATAAATTTGGCGAAGAAAAAGGTAACAGCCGATATTTATACCGACTGTTTCCGAAAGGTCCGGCTAAGCAAGCCACCAAAATTGCTGGCCTGCCAAAACCGGTAAAATGTATTTAACGGATACGAAAATCGGTTAATTCCCCCGAGGGATGATGCGGCTCGCTGAGCACCCGTTCCACACGCGCAGAACGCGGGCCGCCACTCTTTAACCACTGCATTAATTTTTCCACCTGCCCTTCTTCACCGCAGGCAACCACTTCCACGCTGCCATCGTCAAGATTTTTGGCGTACCCGGTTAATCCCAGTTTTTTCGCTTCGTACTGCGTGGTATAGCGAAAGCCTACCCCCTGAACTCGCCCGAAAACCCAGGCAATTATGCATACTTTCGACATCACCGCTCTCCTTATTCTTATAGCTGCGTTGCAAATCCATGGAAAACTCCGGACAATGGCGCCCATTTCTTTGCATCGACAGAATAGTAAATTATGAGTGTACGTTTAGTGTTAGCCAAAGGGCGCGAAAAATCATTACTTCGTCGCCATCCGTGGGTCTTTTCCGGGGCCGTTGCCCGCATGGAAGGTAAAGCCAGCCTCGGTGAAACCATCGATATTGTTGATCATCAGGGAAAATGGTTAGCACGCGGCGCTTATTCGCCGGCTTCGCAAATCCGCGCTCGCGTCTGGACTTTCGATCCTTCGGAATCCATCGACATTGCCTTTTTCACCCGACGCTTACAACAGGCGCAAAAGTGGCGCGACTGGCTGGCGCAAAAAGATGGCCTCGATAGCTATCGTTTAATTGCCGGTGAGTCTGATGGCCTGCCGGGTATAACTATCGATCGTTTCGGTAATTTTCTGGTGCTGCAACTGCTGAGTGCTGGCGCAGAATATCAGCGGGCGGCATTGATCAGCGCCCTGCAAACGCTATACCCGGAATGTGCGATTTACGATCGCAGCGACGTCGCGGTACGTAAAAAAGAAGGGATGGAGCTGACCCAGGGCCCCGTCACCGGCGAGTTGCCTCCTGCCCTGCTGCCGATAGAAGAACACGGTATGAAGCTGCTGGTGGACATTCAGCACGGGCACAAAACGGGCTACTACCTGGATCAGCGTGACAGCCGCCTGGCAACCCGCCGCTACGTTGAAAATAAACGCGTACTGAACTGTTTCTCCTATACCGGTGGTTTCGCGGTATCGGCATTAATGGGCGGTTGCAGCAACGTTGTTAGCGTTGATACTTCCCAGGAAGCACTGGACATTGCACGGCAGAACGTTGAGCTGAACAAACTGGATCTGAGCAAGGCAGAGTTCGTGCGTGATGACGTCTTTAAATTGCTGCGAACTTATCGCGATCGCGGGGAGAAATTTGACGTTATCGTGATGGATCCGCCGAAGTTTGTTGAGAACAAAAGCCAGTTGATGGGCGCCTGCCGGGGCTATAAAGACATCAACATGCTGGCGATTCAGTTGCTGAATGAGGGCGGTGTTCTCCTGACGTTCTCCTGTTCAGGCCTGATGACCAGCGATTTATTTCAGAAAATCATCGCGGATGCCGCAATTGATGCCGGTCGTGATATACAATTTATAGAGCAGTTCCGTCAGGCAGCCGATCATCCGGTGATCGCTACCTACCCGGAAGGGCTATATCTGAAAGGGTTTGCCTGTCGCGTCATGTAACTTGAAATGTGGAATTTTACCCTTATATCAAAGGTGAAGATTTCCCGGGAGGTGACTATGATTGCCAGCAAATTCGGTATCGGCCAGCAGGTCCGCCATTCCCTGTTAGGTTATCTCGGAGTGGTCGTGGATATCGACCCGGTTTATTCGCTCTCTGAACCGTCGCCTGATGAGTTGGCGGTGAACGATGAGCTTCGCGCCGCTCCGTGGTATCACGTGGTGATGGAGGATGACAACGGCCTACCGGTTCATACCTACCTGGCTGAAGCCCAGCTAAGTAGCGAATTGCAGGATGAACATCCTGAACAGCCATCCATGGATGAGCTGGCGCAGACCATCCGCAAACAACTCCAGGCGCCGCGTCTGCGTAACTAACCCTCATACAAATACCCGGAAGGCAAAAACCTTCCGGGTATTTTTTATTTAGCCAGCCCCAGGCGAGGGATCTCAATTGCCGGGCAGCGATCCATGACTACCTGTAACCCGGCATCACGTGCCAGTACAGCCGCTTGCTCATTAATCACCCCTAGCTGCATCCATAAGGTTTTCGCACCAA
This sequence comes from Escherichia sp. TW14182, assembly GCF_000208525.1. Lineage (NCBI taxonomy): Bacteria > Pseudomonadati > Pseudomonadota > Gammaproteobacteria > Enterobacterales > Enterobacteriaceae > Escherichia > Escherichia sp. TW14182. Next base: position 16,721 of record NZ_AEJZ01000122.1, on the reverse strand, counting down.
TGGCGATAGCTTCCTGCGCCACGCCCCACGCTGCTTCCGAATTACGGAAAACATCGACCATATCGACTTTTTCCGGAACCTCTGCCAGCGTGCCGTAGCCCTGCTGACCCAGCAGCGTTTTACCGGCGACTTTAGGTGAGACCGGAATAACGTGATAGCCCTGATCAAGCAAGTATTTCATCACGCGATAACTTGGACGGTCGGGTTTATCACTTGCCCCTACCAGCGCAATGGTATGAGTGGACGTTAAAATGGCTGCAATATCGGTCTCTTTCATCATTTCCTCCAGACTATTTATCAAAGTGTACGACAATCCCAACATACCAACCATGCAGCTAATACGAATGAATGAGAGCAAAAGCGGAAAACATGTCTATATGTTAGTAAGTATGATTAAAGAAAAATTTTGATACATTATTATTCAGGCGGTCATTAGACAGGAGCTATCTATGAAAACCGGCATTTTGACCACCTTGATTGCATTATGTTTGCCGGTATCCGTTTTTGCCACCACGCTACGGCTGTCCAGCGATATTGATCTTCTGGTACTCGACGGCAAAAAGGTTTCAAGCTCTCTGTTACGCGGAGCGGATAGCATTGAACTGGATAATGGACCGCATCAGTTAGTGTTTCGCGTCGAGAAGACTATCCATCTTTCCAGTAGTGAAGAACGGCTTTATATCTCCCCGCCGCTGGTCGTCAGTTTTAATACACAGCTCATTAGCCAGGTGAACTTTCGCCTGCCACGCCTGGAGAATGAACGGGAAGCCAATCATTTCGACACAACGCCGCGCCTTGAATTGTTAGATGGCGATGCGACGCCGATTCCGGTAAAGCTGGATATTCTGGCTATTACTTCAACCGCAAAAACGATTGATTATGAAGTCGAGGTCGAGCGTTATAACAAATCCGCGAAACGCGCTTCTCTACCGCAATTTGCCACCATGATGGCAGATGACAGTACACTGCTCTCTGGTGTTTCCGAACTGGATGCCATCCCACCACAGTCCCAGGTGCTCACTGAACAACGGCTGAAGTATTGGTTTAAACTGGCAGATCCGCAAACGCGCAATAACTTCCTGCAATGGGCGGAAAAACAACCATCTTCCTGAGATTTTTGTGCCTGTGCGCAGGCTTTTTCGGTCTTTATCTTGCAGCGATAAGTGCTTACAGTAATCTGTAGGAAAGTTAACTATGGATGTAAATTATGGAACTGACGACTCGCACTTTACCAGCGCGGAAACATATTGCGCTGGTGGCACACGATCACTGTAAACAAATGCTCATGAGCTGGGTGGAACGGCATCAACCATTACTGGAACAGCACGAGCTTTATGCGACGGGCACCACGGGTAACTTAATTTCCCGCGCTACCGGTATGAATGTTAACGCCATGTTGAGCGGCCCAATGGGCGGTGACCAGCAGGTGGGCGCACTGATTTCGGAAGGAAAAATTGATGTGTTGATTTTCTTCTGGGATCCATTAAACGCCGTACCGCACGATCCTGACGTGAAAGCGTTACTGCGACTGGCGACGGTGTGGAACATTCCGGTCGCTACCAACGTGGCAACGGCAGATTTCATCATCCAGTCGCCGCATTTCAACGACGCGGTCGATATTCTGATCCCCGATTATCAGCGTTATCTCGCAGAACGCCTGAAGTAATATTGCACAGGTGGCAAACGCCACCTGTTTCTTACGGTTTTCTCGCCACCGGCACATCCAGATTTTTCAGTATTTCCACAAAAGGAGAGGGATACTCTTTGTTAAACAGTGCCCATACCCGATGGCGTGCGCGGGTCAGCGCCACGTACATTAACCGCCGTTCTTCAGCGTCCGGGAAATCCTCAACCGGTGGCAGTAGCGCCTCTTCCATAATCGACTCCCGCGCCGCAGCCGGAAAACCATCACTCCCCTCCTGCAAGCCAACGATGATGACGTAATCCGCCTGTTGCCCTTTGCTGGCATGAATAGTCATAAAGTCGATTTGCAACTTCGGCCAGCGTGTTGCCGCTTTTTCCAGGCTGGCAGGCCTCATGTGGTGATAACGCGCCAGAACCAGAATGCGCTCTTCCGGTTTGGCATAACCAGAGAGCTTATCCAGCAAAGCGTCAAGCTGGCTCTCATCCAATAACGTGACGGCTTTTTTGTCTCCATTGGTTAAGCTATTTAGCGGCTTTTTCAACTGACTTGGGTTCTGCTGAATAAACCGGTTTGCCACCTCACCGATACGACTGTTAAAACGGTAAGTCGTGTCTAAATCACAGCGATCGCCTTCACCAAAGTTTTCATGGAAAGCCGTGGTGAGCGACATTTGCGCGCCACTGAAGCGGTAAATTGCCTGCCAGTCATCGCCAACGGCAAACAACGTCGTCTGGCTGTTTTGCTTGCGTAATGCCGCTAACAACGCTGCGCGCTGCGGCGAGATATCCTGAAATTCATCAACCAGAATATGCTTCCAGGGGCTGATAAAACGACCTTTCTCCAGAATCACAATCGCCTGGTGAATAAGGCCCGAAAAATCGACGGCGTTTTCTGCCTTCAGCGCACCTTTCCAGGCTTTTAATAACGGGGCCATCAACTTGATACGTTTACTGAACAGATCGCGAATCTCTTCGGGCGCGCTGGCAATCATTTCTGCCTGTGCACCGCCGTGCATCCGCATCAGACTTACCCAGCGATCGAGGCGTGAGGCAAGACGACGCTGTAATTTTTCATCATCCCAGAAGTTACCTTCTGGCACTGACCACTGCATTTCTTCCGTCAGCCATTGCCGCCAGCCCTTCGCCTGCGTTTTCTTCTCGCTGCATTGCTTGCGCCACTCAGCAATAAAGAGTTCATGTCGGGCAGCGGTGTCATTTTCCAGTTTGCTGACTGTGGGTACTTTTTTGCTACATTGCTGAATAATATGTAGCGCCAGTGAGTGAAACGTGCGTGCGGTAATGTCTTCGGTATGTAGCCGGTCGCGAATACGCTCGTCCATCTCTTCAGCGGCTTTGCGACCAAACGCCAGCAATAAAATTTGCTCAGGGGACGCTTCACCACGCGCCAGCAACCAGCCTGCACGCGCTACCAGCACCGATGTTTTACCGCTTCCTGCGCCTGCCAGCACTAACAGAGAATGTTCGCCATTAACGACTGCCCGAGCCTGCGCCGGATTAAGCGGTGAAGATTCAACCTGACGGAAAAAATCCGCATACTCATTAAGCATGGTTTCGGTATACGCCTGATTATGCTGCAACCGAGCGCCTTCAATATCTTTCAACCAGGCCTGACATTTGCGCCACGCCTCACGGCAGTTATCGAATTCTTCCAGTCGATTAACTGGCAACGGCAACGCCGACAAAGCCTGGCGGATTTGTTGCTGCACGCCAGAAGTTTGCTCCCGCGTCAGCCATTTATTATCGTTGGTGCGTGCGGCGATAAGATCCAATTGCTGCTGTAATACGCCAGCCGCAATTTCGCTCATCTCCTCGCTCCAGCGCCGCCAGTGAGCATCAAGATGGCGGTGAAAACGCTGCGTCTCCCCCCATTCGGTGCCGTGCAGACGCACTACTTTTTCATCAGGTAGTACAAATTCCAGCTCACCCCATACCAGACCGCGCTTGCAGTGAATTGCCAGTAATTGATTGAAAGGAATGAGATATTCGTGACGATCGCCGGAGACTTTTATCCCGGCATTGAGGATCACCGCCCGATCATAAGGGTGCTGTGCCAGACGTTTGCCAAGAGTTGTCGCTTTCAGTTCCATGACTCTGTAGATCCACACGATGTTATTTCTTATCAGTGTAACCGTCAGAGAAAACGTGCTCCAGCCCAAAAAAACGTTACAATTGCCGCCCATTACTGAAAACCACAGTAAAGCGAGGTTTTATGCGTACCGTTTTGAACATTCTGAACTTTGTGCTTGGCGGATTTGCCACCACTCTGGGCTGGCTGTTGGCAACCCTGGTCAGTATTGTGCTGATTTTTACCTTACCGCTGACACGATCCTGCTGGGAGATCACCAAACTGTCTCTGGTGCCTTACGGCAATGAGGCCATTCATGTCGATGAACTGAATCCGGCAGGTAAAAATGTACTGCTGAATACTGGCGGTACGGTACTGAATATTTTCTGGCTGATTTTCTTTGGCTGGTGGTTATGCCTGATGCACATTGCGACAGGTATCGCACAATGCATTTCCATCATTGGCATTCCGGTTGGCATTGCGAATTTTAAAATTGCCGCTATTGCACTGTGGCCAGTCGGTCGCCGCGTAGTTTCTGTGGAAACAGCTCGTGCTGCGCGTGAAGCCAATGCGCGACGTCGTTTTGAATAATCTAACATTATGGCTTTTATGCTAAGTCCTTTGCTCAAACGCTATACCTGGAACAGCGCCTGGCTGTATTACGCGCGTATTTTTATTGCGCTTTGTGGAACCACAGCGTTTCCGTGGTGGCTGGGTGATGTAAAACTGACGATTCCGCTGACACTGGGAATGGTGGCAGCGGCGCTAACCGATCTCGACGACCGACTGGCTGGGCGTCTGCGTAACCTCATCATTACGCTGTTCTGCTTTTTTATTGCCTCGGCCTCGGTAGAACTCCTTTTCCCCTGGCCCTGGTTATTTGCCATTGGCTTAACGCTCTCCACCAGCGGTTTCATTTTGCTTGGCGGTTTGGGTCAACGCTATGCAACAATCGCCTTTGGTGCGTTGCTGATCGCCATTTACACCATGCTGGGGACGTCTCTCTATGAGCACTGGTATCAGCAGCCGATGTATCTGCTTGCTGGTGCCGTCTGGTACAACGTTCTGACGCTTATTGGTCATCTACTGTTCCCTGTCCGCCCATTGCAGGACAATCTGGCGCGTTGCTATGAACAACTGGCGCGTTATCTGGAACTGAAATCACGCATGTTTGATCCCGATATAGAGGATGAAAGCCAGGCACCGCTGTACGATTTGGCTCTCGCCAACGGGCAACTGATGGCGACACTGAATCAGACGAAACTCTCGTTGCTGACTCGCCTACGCGGCGATCGTGGTCAGCGGGGAACACGTCGAACATTGCATTACTACTTTGTGGCGCAGGATATCCACGAGCGTGCCAGCTCTTCCCATATTCAGTATCAAACGTTGCGGGAACATTTTCGCCACAGCGACGTGCTGTTCCGTTTCCAGCGACTGATGTCAATGCAGGGACAGGCCTGCCAGCAACTGTCACGCTGTATTTTGCTGCGTCAGCCTTATCAACACGATCCGCATTTTGAACGCGCTTTTACGCATATTGATGCTGCGCTGGAGCGAATGCGCGATAACGGCGCGCCCGCCGATTTACTCAAAACACTGGGATTTTTGCTGAACAATTTACGTGCCATTGATGCCCAACTGGCAACAATTGAATCAGAACAGGCACAGGCGCTGCCCCATAATAATGACGAAAATGAACTCGCAGATGACAGCCCGCACGGGTTGAGCGATATCTGGCTGCGTCTTAGCCGTCACTTCACGCCGGAATCCGCCCTCTTCCGTCATGCGGTAAGAATGTCACTGGTCTTGTGCTTCGGCTACGCCATCATTCAGATAACCGGGATGCATCACGGGTATTGGATCTTGCTGACAAGTTTGTTTGTCTGCCAGCCAAACTATAACGCCACGCGCCACCGCCTGAAATTAAGGATTATTGGTACGCTGGTGGGTATTGCGATTGGCATTCCTGTGCTGTGGTTTGTGCCGTCACTGGAAGGGCAACTGGTGCTGCTGGTCATTACCGGTGTTCTCTTTTTTGCCTTCCGTAACGTGCAATACGCTCATGCAACGATGTTCATTACGCTTCTGGTGCTACTGTGCTTTAACTTGCTGGGTGAAGGTTTTGAAGTGGCATTACCTCGCGTAATCGATACGCTAATCGGATGTGCCATTGCATGGGCAGCGGTAAGTTACATCTGGCCAGACTGGCGGTTTCGTAATCTGCCCCGAATGCTTGAGCGCGCAACCGATGCTAACTGCCGTTATCTCGATGCTATTCTCGAACAATACCACCAGGGGCGCGATAACCGTCTGGCATATCGTATTGCTCGTCGCGATGCACACAATCGTGATGCAGAGCTGGCGTCGGTGGTGTCGAATATGTCCAGCGAACCGAATGTCACACCGCAAATTCGCGAGGACGCGTTCCGGTTACTCTGCCTTAACCATACGTTTACCAGTTACATTTCTGCCCTCGGAGCACACCGTGAGCAGTTAACTAACCCTGAAATTCTGGCGTTTCTTGATGACGCAGTTTGCTATGTGGATGACGCGCTACATCATCAACCTGCCGATGAAGAACGCGTCAATCAGGCATTAGCTGACCTGAAACAACAGATGCAGCAACTTGAACCACGGGCAGACAGCAAAGAACCTCTGGTTGTACAGCAAGTCGGATTATTGATTGCATTACTACCAGAAATTGGTCGTCTGCAGCGCAGAATTACTCAAGTTCCGCAGGAAACTCCTGTTTCGGCGTAAGAGAATCTGCCCATTCTGCAAGCTCCTGGCGGCGTGCCACCGGGAGCGCAGCTTCATGAATACCGAGAATTGCGCCTTCAAGCATAAATAAGATTTTTTCTGTCACCAGACTGTTTTGTTGCCGCAGTCGCAGCCAACACATTTTCGCCCCAAGAATACGTAACGCCCGTACATCCTTAATCCCCACTTCCCCGAGAATAGCCTCAAGATGGTAAGACATATTGGGTAAATCTTTCAGCCGTTGCCGGATATTGCGCGTACTTTTCTCTTGAAGCGCGGCGTCCAGAGAAAATTTCGACAGGCGCACCAGCTTTTGTTGATTTCGCCATAGGCTTTCATCGACCCGGTAGTAATTGAGGGTAACAAACCGCCCACACTTTTTATATGTCAGCCATACTGGCGGATGTTTTACACAGTATTGTGCACTTTGTTCACAAGCCCGAAGATACAACTCGCCATCAGAAACCATTGCAAATACCGTGTCATCAACGGTCAGACTGTAACTACCAAACAATGATCGGTATTCAATGGTGCCCAGCGTAGCCAGGTATTCTTGTGACTTATAGATCCGCTTATAAGAGAGGCTTTTCATAAAATTCCTTTTAAAATCATAATATAAAAGAATGATTCACATTAACGGATCCGTTAAATACGAAAATAGGCAACTTATTATCAAGGGGCAAGATTAATTTAAGTTTTCAGGTCACGAACGACAAAATTTGCGAGGCTCTTTCCGAAATTAGGGTTGATCTTTGATGCCACTGGATGTACTGTATATTCATACAGTAACTCACAGGGCTGGATTGATTATGTACACTTCAGGCTATGCACATCGTTCTTCGTTGTTCTCATCCGCAGCAAGCAAAATTGCGCGTGTCTCCACGGAAAACACTACAGCTGGGCTAATTAGTGAAGTTGTCTATCGCGAAGATCAGCCCATGATGACGCAACTGCTGCTTTTGCCATTGTTGCAGCAACTCGGTCAGCAATCACGTTGGCAACTATGGTTAACACCAAAACAAAAACTGAGTCGTGAATGGGTTCAGGCTGCTGGGCTACCTTTAACGAAAGTGATGCAGATAAACCAGCTTTCCCCTTGCCACACGGTGGAATCAATGGTTCGCGCTTTACGCACGGGAAATTACAGCGTGGTGATCGGTTGGTTAGCAGATGATCTGACAGAAGAAGAACATGCAGAGCTTGTGGATGCCGCTAATGAAGGTAACGCAATGGGGTTTATTATGCGTCCAGTAAGCACAACCTCTCACGCCACGAGACAACTTTCCGGGGTAAAGATTCACTCTAATTTGTATCATTAAGTAAATTTAGGATTAATCCTGGAACTTTTTTTATCGCCCGTCTGATGATTTCACTCATGGCTAACTTTCCCTGCGGAGGCTTGTCTGAAGCGGTTTCCGCGATTTTATGCTGTAAAGTGTCGTTAACAAAAAAGGTTAAACGCGCCTTATACAAATCTTTTTTTTCATATGCCTGACGGAGTTCACACTTGTAAGTTTTCAACTACGTTGTAGACTTTACATCGCCAGGGGTGCTCGGCATAAGCCGAAGATATCGGTAGAGTTAATATTGAGCAGATCCCCGGTGAAGGATTTAACCGTGTTATCTCGTTGGAGATATTCATGGCGTATTTTGGATGATAACGAGGCGCAAAAAATGAAAAAGACAGCTATCGCGATTGCAGTGGCACTGGCTGGTTTCGCTACCGTAGCGCAGGCCGCTCCGAAAGATAACACCTGGTACACTGGTGCTAAACTGGGCTGGTCCCAGTACCATGACACTGGTTTCATTCCTAACAATGGTCCGACCCACGAAAACCAACTGGGTGCAGGTGCTTTTGGTGGTTACCAGGTTAACCCGTATGTTGGCTTTGAAATGGGTTACGACTGGTTAGGTCGTATGCCGTACAAAGGCGACAACATCAATGGCGCATACAAAGCTCAGGGCGTTCAGCTGACCGCTAAACTGGGTTACCCAATCACTGACGATCTGGACATCTACACTCGTCTGGGTGGTATGGTATGGCGTGCAGACACCAAGGCTAACGTACCTGGTGGCGCATCCTATAAAGACCACGACACCGGCGTTTCTCCGGTATTCGCAGGTGGTGTTGAGTACGCGATCACTCCTGAAATCGCTACCCGTCTGGAATACCAGTGGACCAACAACATCGGTGACGCACACACCATCGGTACTCGTCCGGACAACGGTCTGCTGAGCCTGGGTGTTTCCTACCGTTTCGGTCAGGGCGAAGCAGCTCCGGTAGTTGCTCCGGCTCCGGCTCCAGCTCCGGAAGTACAGACCAAGCACTTCACTCTGAAGTCTGACGTTCTGTTCAACTTCAACAAAGCAACCCTGAAACCGGAAGGTCAGGCTGCTCTGGATCAGCTGTACAGCCAGCTGAGCAACCTGGATCCGAAAGACGGTTCCGTAGTTGTTCTGGGTTACACTGACCGCATCGGTTCTGATGCTTACAACCAGGGTCTGTCCGAGCGTCGTGCTCAGTCCGTCGTTGATTACCTGATCTCTAAAGGTATCCCGTCTGACAAGATCTCCGCACGTGGTATGGGCGAATCCAACCCGGTTACCGGCAACACCTGTGACAACGTGAAACAACGCGCTGCACTGATTGACTGCCTGGCTCCGGATCGTCGCGTAGAGATCGAAGTTAAAGGCATCAAAGACGTTGTAACTCAGCCGCAGGCTTAAGTTCTCGTCTGGTAAAAAAACCCCGCTTCATGCGGGGTTTTTTTCGTCTTCAGTAAAATAAATAACCCTGGCAAGTTATTCCTTTCCGAGTAAAGCCTGCAAATCCTGCTTCAAAGAAGACATTTTATTTGCATATTTCTCTTTGTTTTCCGCATCTTCTATCAGCTGGACAATCGTTTCGGAAAGTGTTTTACCGCGCCGCTGTGCAAGACCAGCCAGCCGTTGCCAGACAATAAATTCCAGATCGATTGATTTCTTACGCGTGTACTGATGTTCCGCATTAAAATGGCGTTTCCGTCTGGCTCGAATAGTCTGCTTCATGCGATTGACCAGCTCTGGATTCATATGCTTGTCAATCCAGCCATTTACCAGCACGGGTTCATTTTCCAGCGATAGCAACACGTCAACGGCTTCCTGGGCGGCACTGGCTTCTACGTAACGGGTAATTAGCTCCCCTTCACGGTGTTTCTTCACCAGATACTTCCATTTCCAACCGCTTTCCAGATTTTCAAGTTGTTGATATTTCATAGCGATCTCAATGTTACCGTGTAACTCTTTACAGAATATCAGTTTTTTAACTGTGTGATGAAAAGAATCTCCATCCTGTGAGCTTTAACGCCCATGCAAGGAGTATTGTCGGTGCTTTCTACGTGTGCTGCAGTGCCGGTTACGGTATAATCGCGGCTTTGACAACAGACTAAAAAACATCAACTTTGACCATTACGAAACTTGCATGGCGTGACCTGGTTCCTGATACCGATAGCTATCAGGAAATATTTGCTCAGCCACATTTGATTGACGAAAACGATCCTTTATTCAGTGATACTCAACCGCGACTGCAATTTGCGCTGGAGCAGCTGCTGCATACGCGAGCATCCTCCTCTTTTATGCTGGCAAAGGCCCCGGAAGAGTCTGAGTATCTGAATCTTATTGCCGATGCCGCACGTGCGCTACAAAGCGATGCAGGCCAACTGGTGGGTGGTCACTATGAGGTTTCCGGCCACACCATTCGCTTAAGTAACGCAGTGAGCGTAGATGATAATTTTGCGACTTTAACGCAGGTTGTCGCTGCCGACTGGGTAGAAGCGGAACAACTCTTTGGCTGCCTGCGCCAGTTTAATGGCGACATTACCTTGCAGCCAGGCCTGGTGCATCAGGCAAATGGCGGTATTCTCATCATCTCTTTGCGTACTCTGCTGGCGCAACCTCTGCTGTGGATGCGGTTGAAAAACATCGTTAACCGCGAGCGTTTTGACTGGATAGCGTTTGATGAGTCGCGCCCTCTCCCCGTCTCTGTGCCTTCGATGCCGTTGAAGCTGAAAGTCATTCTGGTAGGCGAACGCGAATCATTGGCTGATTTCCAGGAGATGGAGCCAGAGCTTTCTGAGCAGGCTATTTATAGCGAATTTGAAGATACTCTGCAGATTGTCGATGCGGAGTCAGTAAACCAGTGGTGTCGCTGGGTGACATTTACCGCCAGACATAACCACTTACCTGCACCGGGAGCGGATGCCTGGCCGGTACTTATCCGCGAAGCAGCACGCTACACCGGTGAACAAGAAACACTGCCGCTTAGCCCGCAGTGGATCCTCCGCCAGTGTAAAGAGGTCGCATCCTTGTGCGAAGGCGATAGCTTTACCGGCGAGCAGCTAAACTTAATGCTACAACAACGGGAATGGCGCGAAGGCTTCCTTGCCGAACGAATGCAGGATGAGATCCTTCAGGAGCAGATCCTGATTGAAACCGAAGGCGAACGCATCGGGCAAATCAATGCCCTTTCGGTCATTGAATTTCCGGGTCATCCACGCGCTTTTGGCGAACCTTCTCGCATTAGCTGCGTTGTGCATATTGGTGATGGCGAATTTACCGATATAGAACGCAAGGCCGAGCTTGGCGGCAACATACACGCTAAAGGGATGATGATCATGCAGGCGTTCCTGATGTCGGAGCTTCAGCTTGAGCAACAGATCCCTTTCTCAGCATCGCTGACGTTTGAGCAGTCATATAGCGAAGTGGACGGCGATAGCGCCTCGATGGCTGAACTCTGCGCCCTGATAAGCGCCCTTGCCGATGTGCCGGTGAATCAGAGTATCGCTATCACAGGTTCAGTCGATCAGTTCGGTCGCGCCCAGCCGGTCGGTGGTTTGAATGAGAAAATCGAAGGCTTCTTTGCTATTTGTCAGCAACGTGAGTTAACGGGGAAACAAGGTGTCATTATCCCCACCGCTAACGTTCGCCATTTAAGTCTTCACAGTGAACTGGTGAAAGCGGTAGAGGAAGGCAAATTCACCATCTGGGCAGTAGACGATGTGACTGACGCACTGCCTTTATTATTAAATCTTGTGTGGGATGGTGAAGGCCAGACAACGCTGATGCAAACTATCCAGGAACGTATTGCGCAAGCATCGCAACAGGAAGGACGTCACCGTTTTCCATGGCCATTACGTTGGCTGAACTGGTTTATTCCAAACTGATCGGACTTGTTCAGCGTACACGTGTTAGCTATCCTGCGTGCTTCACTAAAATAAGGCTTACAGAGAACATGGTAGATAAACGCGAATCCTATACAAAAGAAGACCTTCTTGCCTCTGGTCGCGGAGAACTGTTTGGCGCTAAAGGCCCGCAATTGCCAGCACCAAACATGCTGATGATGGATCGAGTGGTCAAAATGACCGAGACCGGTGGTAACTTCGACAAAGGCTATGTCGAAGCAGAACTGGATATCAATCCAGACCTATGGTTCTTCGGCTGCCACTTCATCGGCGATCCGGTAATGCCGGGATGTCTGGGTCTGGATGCGATGTGGCAGCTGGTAGGGTTCTACCTTGGCTGGCTGGGCGGCGAAGGTAAAGGCCGCGCACTGGGTGTAGGCGAAGTGAAGTTCACTGGTCAGGTTCTACCTACCGCGAAAAAAGTGACCTACCGTATTCACTTTAAACGCATTGTTAACCGTCGCTTGATCATGGGTCTGGCAGACGGCGAAGTACTGGTAGATGGTCGTCTGATCTACACCGCCAGCGACCTGAAAGTCGGTCTGTTCCAGGATACTTCTGCATTCTGATTTAAATCAGGCTACATATTAAAGGCGAAACCTCCGCATTGCGGAGGTTTCTTTTTAAAGAGACAGAATCAGGCCATTACTACCCTGTCCGCCATGGCTTCTCGCCAGCCTCCCAGCCATTGTGACCTTTGATTCAGCGTCTGATAGGGACACATTTCTTTTGAGCGTCCGGCGATGCCGGCCTGATAACCACGTTGATGTGCCCGTTCCAGGCGATCTCGTTTTTGTCTCTTCATGCCTCGTTTCCCTCATACTGGTTTCTGGTGGAAAAGAAAACAGTGATTACTAAATGTGCAATCACAGTTAAGCAATACCGCGAATCATAACTGCCGTCAATGCGCAAAATTCACGCCACTGTCATATTTGTGAGCCACACGGGCATGTTGGTTGTACAAAAAATGTGAAGCGGAACAAGTTTTTCTCGGTGAATTAAACAAAAAAACCGCCTCAGGCTACATGCCGGAGACGGTTATATTTACAAATATTTATAATTAAGGTAGACGCTTTATCTCTTGCGCAATAGCAGCGGCTTCCTGACTCCAGACACTGGCCAGCACTTTGACCATTTCATCGTAGCCATCCTGATTTTGCACCCCTTCCAGACGGAACGGTCGTTTGATCAATTGTCCCTGGTGATTCAACAACCACTCGCCGCTGACAATGACCTTGCCATCATAGCGACCGTTAAACTCCGTTACGGTTACGTTGAGCGTGTCCTGTGCGCTTCCCAGAGGCTGGGAGGCAACCACCCAACCGGGGAGTTGCGTACTCAGATTCGCCACCAGGGTGTTGCGCAACTGTTGATCCAGCGGGCTGGCCCACAGGTTGTTGTTGGCAATCACATACTTCACATCACTGGTCTGATAAACCACCCCATTCCCCGCCAGATAGTCTGGAACAACGACTTGCTCTACCCATAACAGGCGATTGCCCTGGCTGGCGGTACTTTGCGTACCGCTCTGCACAACAGGTAACTGGTAATAGTTTTTATTGATCTCGCCGGAGCTGCATCCGGCCAGCCACAGTGCCGCAATCGTCACTAGCCACTTTTTCATTGTTTCGCCCTCTTCGGCTCTGGATCTTTTTTGTCCTTCGCTTCAAATACCAGCGCGTTACTCTTCTCGTTAAGCGTTTTCAGCACCGGTTGCAGTTCACGCAACACCTGATCAAGCCGCTGCATATCCGCTACCATCTTGTTGTAGGCTGCGGAGCCTGGCTGGAAGCCCTGCATACTGCGATTCAGCTCACGCAACGTTGACTGCATATCCGTTGGCAACTGCTGCATCGACTGGCTGGCGAGGATCTTGTTCATACTATCCAGCGTCGTTTGCAGGTTTTTCATCGTGCGCTGGCTTTCAGACAGCGTACTGGTCGCCTGCTCAATCATCGGATTCAACGGCAGCTTGTTGATCTTATCTAATGCTTCCATCAGACGTTGCTGGATTTGCGCCAGACCGCCGCTAACGGTCGGGATAATCTGATAACCATTAAATTCACGAATACCGGTTATCGCTGGCGTATTTGGATAGAAATCGAGATCAACATAGAGCGCACCAGTGACCAGATTTCCGGTCTTCAGCGATCCGCGCAAGCCACGTTTCAACAACTCTCCAAGGTGCTTAACGACATCCGCATTTTCGCCAAGCTGCATTTTCAGCCGTTCCGGTTCGATGCGTATGAGTACCGGAATACGGTAATCATCATTAAATGTCTGACGCATATTCGGCGCAAAGAAAGGAACTTTACTTACTGTACCCAGGCGAATACCCCGGAATTCTACCGGAGCGCCAGGCTGCAGGCCACGTACCGAATCTTTAAAGAACATCAGATAGTCAATGTGATCGGTGTATAGCGAATCCTGAATGCTCTTCTGGTCGTCATACAAAACGAATGCGGTTTTCGGCGCAACAGGCTGCCCTAAATCCAGACCTTCAGGCACGTCAAAGCTAACACCGCCGCTGAGTAGCGTTGTCAACGATCCCATCTCTACGCGCATTCCCGCTGACGTCAGATCAACCGCAATGCCACTATCTTTCCAGAAGCGAACATTGCCGGTCACCAACCGGTCATAAGGTGCATTGATAAACAGTTGATAGCTGATATTGCGTTTTTGCGTATCGAAGGTGCTGGTTTCAACCGAACCTACCCGATAGCCACGGAACAGCACCGGATCTCCCGGCGAGAGTTGTCCGGCTTTTTTGCTATCAAGAATCACACGAATACCTTTCGCATCAGGCGGTGCCAGCGGTGGCGAATCGAGCAAATCATAACTTGCCTGTTTGCTGCCTTTCGCCCCCGGTTGCAGTTCGATATACACACCGGAAAGCAGTGTGCCCAGGCCGCTAATACCTTCTCGACCTATCTGCGGTTTTACCACCCAGAAGACGGTATCTTTATGCAGCAGCTTCTCCATACCGGCGTTCAGGCGCGCTTTGATTTCAACGTGCGTCAAATCATCGGCTAGCGTTGCGCTCTCGACCACGCCGACGTCAACACTACGGCTTTTAATGGTAGTCTTGCCGCCCTCAATCCCTTCCGCATTCGCGGTGATCAGGGTAACTTCCGGTCCCTGATGGCTGTAATGATAAAAAAGAACCCACGCCCCTATAAGCGCCGTGACGATAGGAAATATCCACACGGGAGACCAGTTCTTCACTTTCTGGATTTTGGCTTCCCCATTATTAGATTCCATACTGTCAGGACTCCTCATGCACTGATTCAGGTTGACGATCCCACGACAAGCGTGGATCAAACGTCATTGCAGAAAACATTGTCATTATGACGACTAAAGCAAACATTAACGCACCCATTGCAGGATAAATACTCATTAAACCTCCCATACGCACCAGCGCCGAGAGCACCGCAATCACGAAAACGTCAATCATCGACCAGCGGCCTACAAACTCAACAACTTCATAAATCAAATGCATTCTTTCGCTGTCACGCTTGCCGTGCCCTTTGGCATCCCAGCACAACCATGCGATGGCGATCATCTTTAACGTTGGCACCATGATACTGGCTAAAAAGATAACTGCAGCAACAGGATAAGAGCCTTCACTCCACAACAGGATGACCCCGGCGAGAATCGTTGACGGCATCTTAGAGCCTAATAAATCAGTCACCATGATGGGTAAAAGATTAGCCGGGAGATACAGCATGATGGACGTAACAAGCAGCGCCAGCGTCCATTGCAGGCTATTTCTGCGCCGAACGTATCCTTTCGTACCGCAACGCGGGCACACCGTTTCATCGGCGGGAAGGATCGCCGTACAGCAAGAGCAAGAGCGCAATCCTTGTCGGATACCCGTAATGCCCGGTTTTAACGGCTTAAGTAGCTCTGGCATCGGCGCGATATCATCCCACAACCAGCGACGATCAACGCACTGGAAGGCGCGCAGTTGCAGCACACAAAATAAACACCAGGGGAGAAAACTGCTGCCCACACCAATACTGCCGTAGGCCATCAGTTTGACGAAACTGACCAGCACACCCGCGAGGAAAATCTCTGCCATTCCCCAGGTTTTGAGTTGAAAGAGCACTCGTGCCAGTTGCTCTTTCAGACGTACCGGTAATTCGGCGCGATTCACCAGAAGCAGTATGGTAATCAGGCAAAATGCAGGAACCAGTTGCACAAACAACAAGAAAAAAGTGCCGAGGCTGGCGTAGTCCTCAGAAAACAGCACGCCCGGAATTTCCAGTAATGTAATTTCACTGGTAACTCCTGCGACGTTCATATTCACAAAAGGGAATAAGTTGGACAGCAACAGCATGAACAGTGCGGCCAACGCATAGGCGGTAGGACGCTGCCGGGGCGCGTCCCACGCAACGGTTAACGTTGTGCCACACCGAGGACATGCCGCTTTCTGACCATGCTCAAGGTGGGGTAATGCCACCAGCATGTCACACTGCGAGCACAAGATATGCTTCGCGGCATGATGATGTTCGCACATTGGTACTCCTTAATGATGCGCTATTCTACAGATTGCTGACAAAGTGTCCTTTTTTCATGCCGGATGCAGCATTGGTGCCTTTACCGGTCTGAGAGAATACAAATGATTTCCCCCATGCCTGATAAGCGTAGCGCATCAGGCAATTTTACCTTTGTCATCAGCCTCTATATCAATCAACTGTTTTGCGATCAGCCACCATTTTTTAACGCTTCAAGATACTCCCAGCGTTCAAAAGCCTGCTCCAGCTCCTGCTCCGCAGCAGCCAGATCAGCGAGCACTTTTTGCGTATGTTCATGAGACTGGCTGAAGAAGGAGGCATCCGCCACCTGCGCCTGTAAGGCTTCCAGCTTCGCTTCCAGATCTTCAAGCAATTGCGGAAGCTGTTCCAGTTCGCGCTGCAATTTATAGCTTAGTTTGCTAGTGTTGCGTTTTACAGTTTCTGCTTTTGGCGCTGCCGCTTCTTCGGTTTTTTTCACCACCGGCTGGTTTA
>NZ_AEJZ01000123.1:0-16492 GCF_000208525.1 Escherichia sp. TW14182 | reverse complement strand
ACAAAATCATGCAAATTCAATATATTGCAGTGGCGTAGGCCTGATAAGACGCGATAGTGTCGCATCAGGCAAAGACAAATCGCACCTGACTTACCTTCTTCTTCCCCCAAGTAAACTCCCCAGCACACCGCGTATAATTTGATTCGTGACCTGGCGGGCGGCACTTTTCGCCATAGTCTGTACTACGCCATCTTTCTTTCCGCCACGCGGTCCGGTAGTGCCAAACAAAATGTCCTTTAACCCACCGAGAATACCGTCATCCACAGCCATCTCTTTTCCTTTGGCTGGTGGATTATTTTGCTGTTCGGTACTGGTTTGCACACCTTTTTGCAGCATCTCATAGGCAGATTCCCGATCCACGTCATCTTCATACTTGCCATACACCGGGGAGTGATTAATCAGGCCGTTACGCTCATCTTCTGTCACCGGCCCCATCCGTGAACAAGGTGCAATCACCATTGCACGCTCCACCACAGAAGGACTACCTTTCGCATCAAGAAATGAGATCAACGCTTCGCCGGTTCCCAGCTCCTGGATCGCCTTTTCTGTATCAAACGCTGGATTGGGTCGCATGGTTTGCGCTGCCGTCTTCACCGCTTTCTGGTCTTTCGGCGTAAAGGCGCGCAGAGCGTGTTGAACGCGATTCCCCAACTGCCCAAGCACGTTGTCGGGTATATCCGAAGGGTTTTGCGAGACAAACCAGACGCCCACGCCTTTCGAGCGGATAAGCCGTATGACCTGCTCAATTTTATCCAGCAGCACTTGCGGTGCATCGTTAAACAGCAGATGCGCCTCGTCGAAGAAAAAGACGAGTTTCGGTTTATCCAGATCCCCCGCTTCCGGCAGTTGCTCATACAATTCAGAAAGCATCCACAGCAGACTGGCAGCGTACAGTTTTGGCATCTGGTAGAGCTTTTCGGCGCTAAGGATATTGATAACGCCTTTGCCGTTAGCATCGGTACGCATCCAGTCTTTGATATCCAGCATTGGCTCACCAAAGAAATGCGTCGCTCCTTGCTGCTCCAGCGACAGTAATCCGCGTTGGATTGCACCAACAGATGCGTTACTGATATTGCCATACTGATTCTGGAATGATTTGGCGTTATCTCCGATGTACTGGGTAATAGCCCGAAGATCTTTAAAGTCGAGCAACAACAGTCCCTGATCGTCAGCAATGCGGAAGATGATATCCAGCACGCCAGTTTGCACGTCGTTAAGATTTAACAGTCGTGCAAGCAACAGCGGCCCCAGATCGGAGACCGTTGCCCTTACTGGATGGCCTTTCTCACCAAAAATATCCCACACCACCGCTGGATTCGAATGCGGTTGCCAGTCGTTGACACCGATACTTTTTAACCGAGCGAGCAGTTTTTCCGAGGTCGTACCTTCCTGTGCAACCCCGGTCAAATCGCCTTTCACATCGGCCATAAACACAGGTACACCGATTTCTGACAGTGATTCCGCTAGTTTTTGCAGCGTGACAGTTTTACCCGTCCCCGTTGCGCCAGTAATCAGCCCGTGACGGTTAGCCATAGCGGGTAATAAAAACAGTTCCGTGTCAGGCGTGCGTGCAATTAAAAGTGGTTCGCTCATGAGATTTCCTCCAGTTCCCTGCCTGGAGTATAGGCACGGTTGAAAAGTTTTCACCACTAAATTCAGCCGATTGCGAGATGTCTTAAAGGCCGGGTAGAATCGACCTGGTAAAGGGATCAGAAGACAGCTTTCAGAACCACGCGGTAGCGCGCCTTACCGTCACGTACATGCTGGATGGCATCGTTAATTTTCGACATCGGGAACCGTTCGGTTGTTGGTGCGACTTTGCTGCGGGAAGTGTAGAGCATGGTCGGGTGGGGTTCCTGGAGTGTGATAGAGGTTACACATCGTGGAAGACAATGCTGAAATTTTCAGCACTTAGCGAGGCAGGCGTAAGCTGGCGCTTGC
The DNA here is from genome assembly GCF_000208525.1 of Escherichia sp. TW14182. NCBI lineage: Bacteria > Pseudomonadati > Pseudomonadota > Gammaproteobacteria > Enterobacterales > Enterobacteriaceae > Escherichia > Escherichia sp. TW14182. The sequence goes on along the minus strand of NZ_AEJZ01000123.1, from coordinate 14,551 downwards.
ATGGTGACGCGTGACAGGTATAATCCACAACGTTTTCCGCATACCTCTTCAGTGCCGAAGTGGCGAAATCGGTAGACGCAGTTGATTCAAAATCAACCGTAGAAATACGTGCCGGTTCGAGTCCGGCCTTCGGCACCATTAGTACTTCCAAGAACATCCGAGAAAGTCCAGCAAATCCTTTAAAATCAATGTCTGTAGCGGTTTTTTTGTCCTGAGCTGTCCGAGCTAGTCCGTTGAAATCCGGATGCTATTGGGGGCATAATTGGGGGCATCTTAACTTCGATTAGAAATGTGCCCCCAAATGAAGCTCAACGCCAGACAGGTCGAGACAGCAAAGCCAAAAGAGAAAACCTACAAAATGGCCGATGGCGGCGGTTTGTATCTCGAGGTTTCGGCTAAGGGTTCTAAATACTGGCGCATGAAATACAGACGCCCCTCTGACAAAAAAGAGGATCGCCTCGCTTTTGGTGTTTGGCCCATGGTGACACTTGCTCAGGCAAGAGCAAAGCGTGACGAGGCTAAAAAGCTCTTAGTGCAGGGCATTGACCCAAAAGCCGAGCAGAAAGAAGCTCAGGCTGAGAATTCGGGCGCATACACTTTCGAAACAATTGCTCGTGAATGGCATGCCAGTAATAAGCGCTGGAGTGAAGACCATCGATCACGCGTTCTGCGCTATCTTGAGCTTTATATTTTTCCTCATATCGGTTCGTCCGACATTCGGCAGCTTAAAACCAGCCACCTGTTAGCCCCGATTAAAAAAGTTGATGCCAGTGGCAAACACGATGTCGCTCAGCGCCTGCAACAGCGCGTCACGGCCATTATGCGTTATGCCGTACAGAACGATTACATCGACTCTAATCCAGCCAGTGACATGGCCGGTGCGTTATCTACAACCAAAGCACGACACTATCCGGCTTTACCCTCTAGCCGCTTCCCTGAGTTTTTTGCACGTCTTGCTGCATATCGTGGCCGTGTAATGACAAGGATCGCGGTCGAGCTTTCCTTACTAACTTTTGTACGTTCCAGTGAGTTACGTTTCGCGCGATGGGATGAGTTCGACTTCGATAAATCTCTTTGGCGTATACCTGCAAAGCGAGAAGAAATTAAAGGCGTGCGTTACTCGTATCGTGGCATGAAGATGAAAGAGGAGCATATCGTTCCTCTTAGTCGACAGGCGATGGTTTTGTTAGAGCAACTCAAGCAGATTAGTGGCGATAAAGAGTTACTTTTTCCAGGAGATCACGACTCAACAAAGGTTATGAGTGAAAACACGGTAAACAGCGCATTGCGTGCGATGGGCTATGACACGAAAATTGAAGTTTGCGGGCATGGATTTAGAACGATGGCTCGTGGTGCGTTGGGTGAGTCAGGTTTGTGGAGTGATGATGCAATTGAGCGTCAATTGAGTCACTCTGAGCGTAATAATGTGCGTGCAGCTTATATCCATACTTCTGAGCATTTGGATGAACGTCGTTTAATGGTGCAGTGGTGGGCAGATTTTCTTGATGCAAATAAAATTGAATTAATATCACCTTTTGATTACGGAAAGACGGTAATATTAAATGAAAACACCCAGCAATAGCTGGGCGTTTATAATGATAGTTAAATGTGATTATCCCATTCATTTTTTATTTCGTCGAATTCATTTTTAGAATTGCACATTTTTTCCCATTCCTGAATTATATTTGGTTGTACAATACCTAGACGTTTGTTGTTGCAATAAATAGATGCTGCTAATTTTGTCGCGCTAAGTTTTTTTTCTAGATAGATTAAGTGGTCATTATTGTTAATAAATTCTTTCCCATCCTCGAATAATAGGCCAGTTAAACCGCAATGAATTTTATTCATAAACTCATCAGAAATTGTAAAATCGCTAGAGCTTATTATAAACCTGACTAAATCATAGCATTCAGGAAGACATGGATCACGATTCCAGGCTATTTTTTCACTAAGTATTGTGATAATTTCTGATGGGTACTCTTTATTTCTTATTAGTACATATACAGAGTTTACTGCTTCAATGACTTCTGTTTTAATGAAACTATATAACCCAGAACCTATATCTTTTAATAGGTCGCTTGAATGGTTCTTTTGATTCATTAAAAGCATAGTTAGTGCAGAATTTACAGGGATTCCTGATTTTTTCATCTTTTCTATCAAGTTTGTAATATGAATAATTGATTCACTATTCAATTTATTATAGTGGATTTCTAAAATTGTAGTGATAATTCTTGTTATGTTTTTAAATCTATGTGTAAATTCTTTTGATAAATCGTCCCGTTTCTCAAGCCAAATTTTATCATTGGAAAACCACTTATTCATTTCAGATATGATCTCAGATAAGATAGTTTCGGACGGGGTTATATGATGAAGGGCACCATTAAGTTCGTTACAATAATTGTCGTTACCACCTGTTATAGTAACGCTATTACCATTTTGAATAGGAAAATTATATGTTTTTATAATGGAAATAAATTTATCCTGAATATTTTCATTTTCAGGGTGAAGGTTATCTATAAAGAAAAATCTATAGTAACCACTATTAATTGGAAATCCATATTCATCGCGTTTAGCCCATAGGTTTTTTATTAGTTTTGAAATATCAGATTTGTTAAGTAGATCAAGATTATACAATGTAATTAACTTTTGTGATGCTGCTTTTCTTAAATCTTGATCTTCGCTTTTTAAATCATCAATATCTTTTCTGATTTTGGAAGATGTTATTTTTTTCAATAAACCATTAGGTCGTTTGATAATTGAAGCCAGTAGACATTCAAAAGGAGTAATAAAATTATATTTTTGACCCATACCTAAATGATCATTAGAGGGTTTCGACGGATAATCGATAAAAATATCTATGAGGGATATTTTTTGAGAGTCATTCATACTCGCTATAGTACGTCTAAGCAAATCCTTTGTCTCAGCAAAATCATAAAACCCCTCAGAGTTATATAACTTAAGAAGAAGGGTTATTATATCTTTTTTCTTTTCAAAAGAAACTTTTGTTACTAGTCTTGATAATATTTCAGGAATGATTGATAGGGTGGATAACTCTATTTCAAGCTTATCGCTAAGTCTTTCATCTATTTTTTTTAAGATGATTTGTTCGTACTTTTTGAAGTATCCATCAAATAAATCTTCAACTTTTTTTCTTTCTAATAAAGAGAGTCTACCACGGTTAAAAAGACTTTTTGCTTTATCTTTATTAAATGTTCTAAATATTGCAAAAATAGCGAATTCAGGGGAGTATGGATATATATGTCGGGATGCGTTTTCAACTATGCCACTAAAAATATTCATTCCAGGTATATGGAAAGGCAGTCCAAGTTCTTCTGCTAGCAATAGAAAGTTGAAAGCATCTAAGGATTTAAGTTCCGCGGGACTCCCACCAAAATAAGTTGTCACAGTTCTTCTGTTAAGATCAAAATCAGTATCCTTTGAATTCTCAGATATACCTTGTGGGGATTCTAGTTTGATTTCTAAATACTTAATTTCGTTTTCTGGATCGCTACGATATTGAGATAAAGTTGCTAATCTAGAATTGTATTCTGAAGTGTAATCATCGTTCTTGTTATTATTTTTCAAGCTTCTCTTGAACATTCTTAATATATAAATGCAATAAGCTTCTTGGGACTCACTTGAATAGTCGATGTTCCTTGATGATAAAAGACTATTTCGGCGAATAGTTGATAAAGTTTCTTCAAGAAGATTAATGGCTTCATCGAGCATGCCAAACTCAGCAAGTAGTCCCGCTCTTTTAATTTCATACTGTGGAAGAAGTTTATTTGTTTCCCAATTTGAAAGTTTTGTTCTGGCTTCATCAAAGTTCAATCTAAAATAAGAATGTAGGATATTCTCGTAATAGAATTCAGATTTAACTTCTGGAGTTAGTCTTTCTAAATTGGGAATCAGTAAATGATTTAATTCTTTCCATTTTGCTGTGAGATTCTCTTGGCGACAAAATTTCATTAAATTAATAACGATGGCTGAATATTTATCATCCAGATCTTTGTTTATTATGTTGTTAGTGTATTCGTCTTTATATTTTTCTGTGAGTTTAAATAAAAATTCTGCTGTGTCATTAAATATAGGTAGTAATGCTTTATTTAATCGCCAAGTTAACTCATAACCAAAATTAATTTCTGCATATTTTTCCCAAATCACATCGTAAGTAACTACTGCCAACCACTCTCTAGTATCACGCCAAAGATTACTGCGATTAGATTCAGGCAAAATAAGCCAGTTAGGATAAGATTTTCTTAATGATCCCCACTCAATAATGCATCGATTTATTTTTTCCATTTTTATTTCAGGGGTGTCATCGAAAGAAATGTGTTCTCGATTTTTTATTATTGGCCACTCTATTAAATTTTCTTTGTTTTTTGTTTCGTAGAGGGACTCTATAAAATGTTGATGAGCTAAATAATGATCTTTGCCAAAGTCCCCAAGTAAACTCAAGTCCACGATTGATATGTTTCTTTTTTCAAGCAATTTGCGCTGTGCTTCATTGAATGAGAAAAGACCTATCAGATAAATTTTTGGTGAGTTTTCTGCTCCAAGATTATCTCTTATCCAGCCAATCCAGTTAAGGAAATTAGGATCATCACCAGAAAAACCAATCAAACAAAGAGTATTTTCAATGAGTGATTGCTGTACTGTATTTACAAATGGTGAGTTATCTAAAGGATATTTCCTGTAATCTTCTTCAGTAATTATAAAAGGCCGCTCTGATGGGAAGCTTCCGTGAAGTTTGATGATCCTAGGTCTTTCAGCATTCATCAAATCACTTTTATTCAGTACCACATCATATTTTCTGGAGTCAACATATACACATGCACGCTCAAGCAACGTGTCATAGTTAGTTGTAAAAACATCAACCCATGGTAACGATAAAAGAGAGATGTGTAATTTAGATGGTTCATACTCTTTATCAGGAACATGATCCATTATCAACTTATCAAGTGTTGCACGGCCGAAGGCGGCTTGTACCTCATCGCCAAGTTTGAGTACATTTGAATATTTGTTTAAATTTTTCTCACAGTAAATATTTTCATAAAAAATATCGCCTAAATCATTCCACATTGGGAATTGTCGTGCCTTGTTTGTTAAAGGTTTTGCATTTCGACTAAATCCAGCACCAATGAGTATTGCTGCGCGACCATCCCAAAGGCGAGATGATATATTATTTAATAGCGGTTTGATTTTTTTCTTATTTGTCATTATATATTCCATCTGTTGTTCATGGCTATACTGAGTGTGCCGCAGTTGCTTCGATTATAAGCAAATTTTGACCGCAGGGACATCATTACGAATGAAATTTGCACATCTCGGATTATCGTACATATCTATTGTTGAAAAAACATGCTTTCACTGCAACCCTCACTCGCTTCGCAAGGCGTTTTCAATTCAAATTCAAACATGGTCTGCGACCGTACGGTATCTGGTGCTGGTCAAGATAAAAAGGTTGATGAAACGTATAGCTGTATCATGCTCACTTTGTATGACAAAGCGTGCGTGCTAACTGTATATGTGCAGCTTTCCACTGTTATTGCGGAGAACCTGATATTTAATAGGCTATTATCCCCTCAATAGTTGTCCATACCTCCTAACAGTACAGCATTATTTGGAAGGAAGTTTTCTTTATCGTATTGATTTTACCTCAACACCTGCGCTGATATATAAGGCTGAGGTTACCATTTTCTTCTTCATCGCGAGCAGCCCCGCCCGCCTGCCCGCTTCGCTTAACAGACTGGTTTTCATGCACCCCGTAAATCGTCTCAGAAGCCACCACACAAGGGCTTTCGCGTCAAAAATGGCGCATGAGACTAATGCGTTTTCATGCGCCATAGATATGCACTCATACGCTCTCAGGCCAGCCAGGGAAAAGGCGTAAAAAATCCCGGTACTGGACCGGGACTACGTGGGCGTATTTTGCTAATCAGACAGGAATTTGCTGACGGCTTGACAGCTTTGACGCGGAGCCATAGCGGTTGAGAGTTTGCTGTTGTTTTTCCGGCATTTGTGCTTTGTCTGATTCCCGTTCATTGCGCCAAGGCTTCATAATTATCGTATCCACGCTTTCCAGAGCGGTAAATGTGCAGGAACATTCCAGATTCTGGCACTGATACCATGAGCGTTTAACCGATGGAGCTTCATAGGCACTGGTTCTGGCGTGAGCGACCGTCCCACATTCAGGACACTTCAGGGCCATATCAGTACCCTCCTTTTTCATTAAGTCGGTTAAGGCGGGCCAGGAAAACTTTATGTTGTGCCGGGGTGAAACTGGCTGAAGCATCAGCGCACATTGATGCATCCACCGTTAATCCGGTTTCGTCGATAATGCTCTTGTATGCTGCTGAAATTACCGGAGTACGCACTTCCGTTTGTCGGGCTACAGCGGTTCGTAATATTTTCATTGCCGCCTCAAGCCCGTATGGAGCGCAAAGAAAAGGAGCCAGAGCGTCAGTGAGTGCATCACCATGCTCGTTCATGAAGTTTTCCGTTGCGCTTGTAACACAACTCTCCAGCACAATCTGGTGAGCATAAAGACCATCCCGTGCAGCACAGTTAATCTGCCATTCGAGGACTGCAAGACGCTCACGAAGATCCTCAAGCTGGCTGGCATATGCTGCCGGTTTTTCTTCAGTATCCAGCAGAGCCGCCAGACGAAGCTGGCAGGTACTTTGCGTATTACGTAGTGTCAGCCAGCTTTTTATCGCCGAGCGGTAATCGTTGAGTGCTTCCTGAGTAATGCTTCCGGCATTCATTTCTTCTCGCCCCCTTTAACCATGTCACGCTGTTTAAGCATCCGTGAACGCGCTGCAGGGCTGGGGGATTGTCTGGCATCTTGGATGGCTTTATCGTCCGCATAAATGCTGATCCCCGGCAGGGTAATATCATCCGTTGAAGATACGTTACAGGACAGTGCCGGAGTGGTGAGTTGCTCGCTGATAAATTGCTTCAGCACACTTTCGGGGTCGTTTACGGTATGAACTACACCGATAACAGCAGAAGCGCTTCGACCCAGAGTCATTTTCAGCAGTCCAAGGATCTGAATAAGTTTCTGGCCGTGTTCCTTCATAAACTCATTCCAGAGCCACACTGCATGAGTTTCAATCAGGCGATTATGCTCACTGATGTAGTGGTTTGCAGCATCCGCAGTTTTCCAGGGCAGGAATTCATTTTCTGCCGCCTGAGCTGCCAGCAAATCTTCGAACTCATCCAGTGTTTCGCGTCCGAGGGCGATTTCTGCCCGCAGTTTTTTCATGCGTGGCGTCATATTTCCCTGATTCTCACGAAACAGGTTTCGCCATTCATCATTAAGCGCCTGCGTTTCCGTTTTTGTATCTTCCTGACGTTTACGGATAGTTTCAATCATTGCAGCAGCTTCAGTTTGTTTTCGCCGTTCTTCCTGCCAGACAGCTTTTGCTACCTTAACTTTATCCACCGCTTCGCGAATTTTCGGTGGGAGGGAGGGTGTAATGTTTGCATCAGGGATCTGGTTAACAGTAGTCATGACTGCTCCGGTAGTGTTTTATTGTCGTGTCAATTGTGCCGGTGCCCATACAAGCGCACTACCGAGGGGGATTGTGCCAGTGACAGAACAATGACCTTGTTCTGGCTAGCCAGAGAAATGCGTCATGTCTGATCTTCAACTTTCCTTTAATACATACTATTCACTACTGTTCACTTTGATAAAAAAATTGATAATACAGCTAGTTAAGAGGTGAAGGGTTGACAAGGCAGTATTCAGTGACTGTTCATGAGTGTTCATCGGAAGGCTGCGTGATTTATGATTTTTTTTCATCAAAAGTGAAATTTTTATTCCTAATGATTATTTTATTATTGTTCCTCACAACTATTCACCACTCTTCAGTAGTATTCAACAGATGATGAAATAGACGATTTTTCTTTGCCGGGAAATAACATGATTCCCCCTTTTCCTGGTGTTGCATTTCAATCTGATTTTTATAAAACTAGAACTGTTCGGTCTTTTATGAATTTATTTGTATATATTTTTAGGTTAAGAATGCGTGGTTATTGATTTTATGCGGTTTTAATGCTTCTGAGCTTGATGCAATTCATGAGTATATCCTGAAGTTAGGTTTGCAATGTAAAACCATATGTAGAAATTGTGCACCCCTGCTGAATGGGTTGCGGTTTCAGTACCATTAAGTTCTATGACTTATGGGGTAGTAACCCCTGGATGAAAGTTAGTTCCTATTAATGTCCCTGTATTTATAGTTCGCAGGCATAATATCTATCATGCCATTTTATGTGGTTTGATATAGTTTTAAATTCCATTAAATCAATATGTGACACTAAATAAATAATGGGTGCGTAAGCGAGCAATATATACATAATAAGGAGCTACCTGAATCCGGGGGGATTTATCCGGACTGATGAAGGAATTAAAGAGGGTAGATAAATGTATGATATTTCTGTTTCTGCGTCAGCTCCGGCTGCGCCATTATTTCCTGTGCTGAACCAGCATGAGCGATTTTTACGTCTTCCCGAGGTGATGCATTTATGCGGCTTGTCCCGCTCAACTATATACGACCTGATAAGCCGCGATGCTTTCCCGAAGCAGATCCCGCTTGGTGGTAAAAATGTTGCCTGGGCACAGTCAGAGGTAAGCGCATGGATGGCGGATCGTATAAGTGCCCGCGGACGGGGATGTGATGCATAATGATGCCTGAACGCATTAATCCCCTTTTTTCTGGCTTGCATCCTGCAGTCATTTCCAGGTATAGTTTTCCCGCTGCCGCAAAATCGGCTGCCGGGCGTAGGAACCCGAGTTACTTATTGGCGACACCAGACGCGCCGTGCGTCTTTTTTTACGTCGTTGCTCAGGCACACCCATTTTTCGGGCTGCGGTGCTTATACCTTAGTCCCTGTCAGATAATGGTGGTCCGGGCGGGGCAGCCTTCGGGCTGGCCGGTTTCCAATAAGGCCGGTATTCCTACCCCCGTTCGGGTCACCACCCATGAGCGTAGGAACTCCGGTGGTGGCATTTACCGCGACTTATTGGAGGTTGCCCTTATGGCTACGATCCTCGCCCCTTCACATCCTCAATTTATATTTGTTTTTGCCGCCGTTCGTCGTGCAGAACGTAAACCACGTATCAGTATGCTGCGTATCGTCGCCAGCAATGAGCATCATGCACGTCTTTCACTGATCCATGAGTATGTGCTTTGCCTTGCTGCTCGCCTGCCTGTCCGGGAGGTGATGTGATGAATCACGCCGCAATCTCTTATGACGATATTGTCCGCCTGAAGCATCTTCGTAACGTGGGGGAGTTTGTCACCGGAATGGCTGTTCTTCAGGATTGCTACGAAAAACCTGCCGGTGCTCAATGTGAGCAACTGGCTTCCCTGATTTATCTGATGACAGAGCAACTTGATGGCGTGGTACAGCGTTGCCAGGATGACCTGATGAACATGGAGGTGGTGTAATGAAATCACGCACCCTTTCCCTTTCACTTCGGGTAGCGTTGTATCGCCGCGCGGTAGCCTGCGCCTGGTTGAGTGCCTGCTATCAGCAAAACCGCCATCTGCAGCTCACTCTGGATGAAATTGAAACCGCTATTGCCCGTGAGCTTGAAGGATTTTATCTGCGACAGCACGGGCAAACAAAAGTCATGGAAATCGCCTGCGCTCTGCTTTCAGACCTGATGGAATCCGGCCCTCTAATGTCCTGTCCCGCACTCTCCCAGCTCGGAATAGCCGTAATGGATGAGTTATGCGTCCGTCACATCAAAAAGCCGGTTTTACACTGAGGGAGAACTGCGTCATGTCAGGAATGAAAGTCAGTCAGGCCGTGAAGGCTGCCCGCGGTCACTGGGCTAAGATTCTGCCAGCGCTGGGCGTGAATATATTGAAAAATCGCCATCAGCCTTGCCCGGTCTGTGGCGGTAAAGATCGTTTTCGCTTCGACGATCAGGAAGGACGCGGAACATGGTTCTGCAATCAGTGCGGTGCCGGGGATGGTATAGCGCTTGTCACCAGGGCACTGAATGTGGATATCAGTGAAGCAGCTGACAGGATACATGGACTGACACATGGTCTGTCTGTAGTTAATTCCGAAGTCAGGGCGTTAACCGCCGATACCGATAGCGGGAAAGATGCAGCAGCACTTGCCGCGCGACTGCTGCAAGCCTCACGTGAATCTGCCGGAAACACTTATCTTACACATAAAGGTTTCCCGGAGCATATTTGCCATGAGCTGACTTCAGCTCATAAAACCGGTGGGGTGATGTTCCGCCCCGGTGATTTGATCGTCCCGCTCTATAACGCTGACGGGGAGCTGGTGAATATTCAGCTTATCAGTGGCAATGGTAGCAAGTGTTTTCTTAAAGGAGGTCAGGTTAAGGAGGCCTATCATCTGATAGAAGGGGGCGGGAGTTCTTTAAGAAGGATGTGGATTGCGGAAGGTTACGCCACGGCGCTTACCATTCATCATCTGACAGGAGAAGCCGTCATGGTGGCATTTTCGTCGGTCAACTTTCTTTCTCTGGCCAGCGTTGCCCATAACAAGTATCCGGGATATCAGTTAATTATTGCAGCGGACCGCGATCTGAATGGTTCAGGCCAGAACAGGGCTGAAACTGCTGCAAAAGCGTGTCAGTGTGACATTGTGCTGCCACCGGTTTTTGGTGACTGGAATGATGCGCTTACCCAATACGGAGAGGAATCCACCCGGAAGGCAATTCTTGAGGCTTTGAAGCCACATAATGCCAGTCCTTTCGACACAATGAGTGAAGCAGAATTCACAGCGATGAGTGTCAGCGAAAAAGCTCAGAGGGTTCGGGAGCATTACAGGGATGCACTGGCGGTTGATCCGAACGGGCAGCTTTTATCCCGCTACGAGTCTGGAGCGTGGAAAGTGATTTCTCAGTCAGATTTTTCCCGAGATGTCGCAGCCCTTTTCCAGCGCCTCGGTGCACCGTTTTCCTCAGGAAAAATTGCCTCACTGGTGGAAACATTAAAGTTAATTGTTCCGCAGCAGCAAAATCCGGCACGTCATCTGATTGGTTTTCGTAATGGCGTCCTCGATACGCGAACAGGGCTTTTTAGTCCGCACTGTAAAGAGAACTGGCTGCGTACCCTGTGTGAAGTCGATTTCACGCCACCGGTAAAGGGGGAAACGCTTGAAACTCATGCCCCGGCATTCTGGCGCTGGCTGGACCGGGCTGCCGGACACAAGCCAGCTAAACGCGACATTATTCTTGCGGCGTTATTTATGGTGCTGGCGAACCGCTATGACTGGCAGCTCTTTCTGGAAGTGACTGGCCCTGGTGGAAGTGGCAAAAGTATTCTGGCTGAAATTGCGACCATGCTTGCTGGAGAGGATAACGCCACCTCTGCGACCATTGAAACGCTGGAGTCCCCGCGAGAACGTGCGGCTCTGATAGGTTTTTCTCTTATTCGCCTGCCTGATCAGGAGAAGTGGAGCGGCGACGGCGCCGGGCTTAAGGCTATAACTGGTGGCGATGCGGTATCGGTGGACCCCAAGTATCAGAATGCTTATTCAACACATATTCCGGCGGTTATCCTGGCCGTAAATAATAATCCTATGCGCTTCACTGATCGTAGTGGTGGTGTGTCCCGCAGGAGAGTGATTCTGCATTTTCCTGAGCAGATAGCACCGGAAGAACGCGATCCGCAGCTGAAAGATAAAATTGCTCGAGAACTGGCTGTGATTGTTCGCCAGCTCATGCAGCGTTTCAGCGATCCGATGAGCGCCAGAACATTGCTTCAGTCGCAGCAGAATTCAGATGAGGCTCTCACCATCAAGCGTGATGCTGATCCAGCATTTGATTTTTGTGGCTATCTTGAGGCATTACCTGACACCAACGGTATGTTTATGGGGAACGCTAATATTGTCCCACGCCAGCCACGTACCTACCTTTACCATGCCTACCTCGTATACATGGAGGCTAATGGCTATAAAAACACCCTGAGTCTTACGATGTTTGGCAAAGGGTTGCCAGTCATGCTGAAGGAGTACGGGCTACATTATGAGAAACGGCGAACTAATCAGGGAATGCAAACTAACCTCACTTTGAAAGAGGAGAGTAATGCAGACTGGCTGCCCAAGTGTGATGAGCCAATATTAAAATAACGATTAACTGACCCGGCTGATGCCGGGTTTCTTATTGGAAACGCACAAATGTAGAGATAGCTGTTCACTCTTCACCTAGCTGTTAACACATAATCAATTGATATATATGTAAAAAATTACAGGGTGAATAGTGTGCATGGTTTTGCGAAAAAAAAGTATTTTTTGTAGAGTCAAGTCCCGGTTTGGATCCGTTTAACGGAACCTAACTGGATTGACTATTTCTCTGAGTATTTTTGGATAAATAATCAACAAAAATCAAAATGTGAACAGAGAATGCTGGGGGCACAAAAGGGGGCATAATTGAATTAACTATAATTAAATTTCAATTTTTACAATAAGTTAAATTTATGTGCGAGTCCGGCCTTCGCACCATACCGTATGCAATAACTTGTTTTTCAACGAGTTATGGTGAAAACCCTGTCTATTGCTACTAATCTTTTCCCGTAATCTATTACCTTGGACTGCCGCTATGGTTGATGATGGTAATGGGAGATCTTAACTGTAACGGCCTCTAGTTGTACTGCTCGAACAGGTATTAAAAACTCGAAGCTGATGACGATACCACGTCTATAAATCCTTCCAAAGCAGACTAACTAAGCATTCAAGCCCGATGTGCTGTCTTCCTGTATCTGATTTTGAGATCTGAATGGCGGCGTAAACAAGTCTATGGTGGTGTGTATCTGTAAACGATATGCAGGCTCTGCCAGCATTTCAGCCATGCCCCTGCAAAGGTACACAGTTATCCTGATAATGTTCCGGAGTTATCGGGGGAGGCTTTGGGTGTTTTGCCCTGACACTCATTACGCAGTTGTTTGACCCACCTTGTAATCGTGGAAAGGCCAACATCCATAGCTTTGAATGTATCTGCCACTGTGTAGTTCTGGTCAACAACCAGTTGAGTGGATTCGCGTTTGGATTCTGGACTAAAACTTCTTCTTTTCATTGGTGCACCTGTGTTGTTATGAGGTGGGCTTATCACTTCTGTTCAGGTGGCCAAATTCAGTAAACCACGACATAAGTTGTGAGAGAGTAAAACTTTTGCTGTAACTTTCAAAGTCAGAAAATTATACTACATCCAAACACTTAATGGATGTCGGGAGAATACAATGTCAAAAGAGACGTCTTTTGTTAAGAATGCTGAGGAACTTGCAAAGCAAAAAATGGATGCTATTAACCCTGAACTTTCTTCAAAATTTAAATTTTTAATAAAATTCCTGTCTCAGTTTCCTGAAGCTTGCTCTAAACCTCGTTCAAAAAAAATGCAGAATAAAGTTGGTCAAGAGGAACATATTGAATATTTAGCTCGTAGTTTTCATGAGAGTCGATTGCCAAGAAAACCCACGCCACCTACAACGGTTCCTGATGAGGTGGTTAGCATAGTTCTTAATATAAGTTTTAATATACAGCCTGAAAATCTTGAGAGAATAAAAGAAGAACATAGATTGTCGATGGCTGCTGAGAATATTGTAGGTGATTTGCTTGAAAGGTATCTTGCTGAAAAACTAGAACCTTCTGGATGGATATGGTGTTCAGGCACAAGTGTTAAAGCAGTTGATTTTATTCACTATGATGAAAAAAACAATGAATGGAACCTGCTCCAAGTTAAAAATAGAGATAATACCGAAAACTCATCGAGTAGTAAGATTAGAGATAATACAACAATAAAAAAATGGTTTAGAACTTACTCACAGCGTGATGCTACTAATTGGGAAAATTTTCCAGATGAAGTATCATCTAAGAATTTAAATGAAGAAGACTTCAGAGCTTTTGTTAAAAATTATTTGGTAAAAATAATATAAAGAGGAGGAAAACACTTCATTTTTATCATAATAATTATTCTGGAATAAATCTAACGCATCCAACATAGAGTAAGAATAAAAGGGTAGGCCATGAAACCTACCCTGTAGAGACTGTGATTAAAATTGTGTAATTGCCTGATTTTGATATGTTCACTCCAGTAACGGAGACAGGCAATTATGGACGAAAAGAAACTCAAAGCCCTTGTGGCTGAACTGGCTAAAGGCCTTAAAACCGAAGCAGATCTCAATGCTTTTTCCCGCATGTTGACGAAGCGTACCGTCGAAACGGCGCTCAATGCGGAGCTGACTGACCACCTCGGGTATGAGAAAAATGTGCCCAAAACAGGCTCAAACACCCGCAATGGCTACTCGTCAAAACGGTGTTATGCGATGACGGCGAGATCGAACTGAACACGTCGCGTGACCGTGAAAACACCTTCGAACCGCAGTTGATTAAGAAGCACCAGACGCGCATTACGCAGATGGACAGCCAGATTTTATCCCTCTACGCCAAAGATATGACTACCCGCGAAATTGTCGCCACCTTCAAAGAGATGTACGACGCAGATGTGTCACCCACGCTGATATGTAAAGTCACTGATGCGGTCAAAGAGCAGGTTGCAGAATGG
>NZ_AEJZ01000124.1:0-6448 GCF_000208525.1 Escherichia sp. TW14182 | reverse complement strand
AGAAGACGCGATCAAAGCCGCCATTGCGGACTATAAAAGCAAACGTGAAGCAAAATAAGAGTTGAGGTTTGGTTATGTCGATTACACTGAGCGACAGTGCAGCAGCGCGAGTAAATACCTTTCTGGCTAACCGTGGTAAAGGGTTTGGCCTGCGTCTGGGCGTGAGAACCTCCGGGTGTTCAGGTATGGCTTATGTACTGGAATTTGTTGACGAACCGACGCCGGAAGACATCGTGTTTGAAGACAAAGGCGTGAAAGTCGTGGTCGATGGCAAAAGCCTGCAATTTCTGGACGGTACGCAACTGGACTTCGTAAAAGAAGGCCTGAACGAAGGGTTTAAATTCACCAACCCGAACGTAAAAGATGAATGTGGTTGCGGCGAAAGCTTCCACGTCTGATGCGCATACCGATAACCCCACCGTGGTCGCCTGCGCGTGGGGTTTGTTTTACCTGATTCGCCGCCATCGCGGCGGATCGCAGCCCTGAGAATGTTATGGATTACTTCACCCTCTTTGGCTTGCCTGCCCGTTATCAACTCGATACCCAGGCACTGAGCCTGCGTTTTCAGGATCTACAACGTCAGTATCATCCTGATAAATTCGCCAGCGGAAGCCAGGCGGAACAACTCGCCGCCGTACAGCAATCCGCAACCATTAACCAGGCATGGCAAACGCTGCGTCATCCATTGATGCGGGCAGAATACCTGCTTTCATTGCACGGTTTTGATCTCGCCAGCGAGCAGCATACTGTGCGCGACACCGCGTTCCTGATGGAACAGTTGGAACTGCGTGAAGAACTGGACGAGATCGAACAGGCGAAAGACGAAGCGCGGCTGGAAAGCTTTATCAAACGCGTTAAAAAGATGTTTGATACGCGCCATCAGTTGATGGTTGAACAGTTAGACAACGAGACGTGGGACGCGGCGGCGGATACCGTGCGTAAGCTGCGTTTTCTCGATAAACTGCGAAGCAGTGCCGAACAACTCGAAGAAAAACTGCTCGATTTTTAATTTCTGGAAGCTAAACATGGCCTTATTACAAATTAGTGAACCTGGTTTGAGTGCTGCGCCGCATCAGCGTCGTCTGGCGGCTGGTATCGACCTGGGCACAACCAACTCGCTGGTGGCGACAGTACGCAGCGGTCAGGCCGAAACGTTAGCCGACCATGAAGGCCGTCACCTGCTGCCGTCTGTTGTTCACTATCAACAGCAAGGGCATTCGGTGGGTTATGACGCGCGTACTAACGCAGCGTGTGACACCGCCAACACCATTAGTTCTGTTAAACGCCTGATGGGGCGCTCGCTGGCTGATATCCAGCAACGCTATCCACATCTGCCTTATCAATTCCAGGCCAGCGAAAACGGCCTGCCGATGATTGAAACGGCGGCGGGGCTGCTGAACCCGGTGCGCGTTTCTGCGGACATCCTCAAAGCACTGGCGGCGCGGGCAACTGAAGCCCTGGCAGGCGAGCTGGATGGTGTAGTTATCACCGTTCCGGCGTACTTTGACGATGCCCAGCGTCAGGGCACCAAAGACGCGGCGCGTCTGGCAGGGTTGCATGTTCTGCGCTTACTTAACGAACCGACCGCTGCGGCTATCGCCTACGGGCTGGATTCCGGTCAGGAAGGCGTGATCGCCGTTTATGACCTCGGCGGCGGGACGTTTGATATTTCCATTCTGCGCTTAAGTCGCGGCGTGTTCGAAGTGCTGGCGACCGGCGGTGATTCCGCGCTCGGCGGCGATGATTTCGACCATCTGCTGGCGGATTACATTCGCGAGCAAGCGGGCATTCCTGATCGTAGCGATAACCGCGTTCAGCGTGAACTGCTGGATGCCGCCATTGCAGCCAAAATCGCGCTGAGCGATGCGGACTCTGTGACCGTTAACGTCGCGGGCTGGCAGGGCGAAATCAGCCGTGAACAATTCAACGAACTGATCGCACCGCTGGTAAAACGTACCTTGTTGGCCTGTCGTCGAGCACTGAAAGATGCAGGTGTTGAAGCTGATGAAGTGCTGGAAGTGGTGATGGTTGGCGGTTCTACTCGCGTGCCGCTGGTGCGTGAACGGGTAGGCGAATTTTTCGGTCGTCCGCCGCTGACTTCCATCGATCCGGATAAAGTCGTCGCCATTGGTGCGGCGATTCAGGCGGATATTCTGGTGGGTAACAAGCCGGATAGCGAAATGCTGCTGCTCGACGTAATTCCACTGTCGCTGGGGCTTGAAACCATGGGCGGCCTGGTGGAGAAAGTGATCCCGCGTAATACCACGATTCCGGTGGCTCGCGCCCAGGATTTCACCACCTTTAAAGATGGCCAGACCGCGATGTCTATCCATGTAATGCAGGGTGAGCGCGAACTGGTGCAGGACTGTCGCTCACTGGCACGTTTTGCGCTGCGTGGTATTCCGGCGCTACCGGCTGGCGGCGCGCATATTCGCGTGACGTTCCAGGTCGATGCTGACGGTCTTTTAAGCGTGACGGCGATGGAAAAATCCACCGGCGTTGAGGCATCTATTCAGGTCAAACCGTCTTACGGTCTGACCGACAGCGAAATCGCCTCGATGATCAAAGACTCAATGAGCTATGCCGAGCAGGACGTAAAGGCCCGTATGCTGGCAGAACAAAAAGTCGAAGCGGCGCGCGTGCTGGAAAGCCTGAACGGCGCGCTGGCTGCTGATGCCGCGCTGTTAAGCGCCGCAGAGCGTCAGGTCATTGACGATGCTGCCGCTCACCTGAGTGAAGTGGCGCAGGGCGATGACGTTGACGCCATCGAACAAGCGATTAAAAACGTAGACAAACAAACCCAGGATTTCGCCGCTCGCCGCATGGACCAGTCGGTTCGTCGTGCGCTGAAAGGCCATTCCGTGGACGAGGTTTAATATGCCAAAGATTGTTATTTTGCCTCATCAGGATCTCTGCCCTGATGGCGCTGTTCTGGAAGCGAATAGCGGTGAAACTATTCTTGATGCTGCGTTGCGTAACGGTATCGAGATTGAACACGCCTGTGAAAAATCCTGCGCTTGCACCACCTGCCACTGCATCGTTCGTGAAGGTTTTGACTCGCTGCCGGAAAGTTCTGAGCAGGAAGACGACATGCTGGACAAAGCCTGGGGACTGGAGCCGGAAAGCCGTTTAAGCTGCCAGGCGCGTGTCACTGACGAAGATTTAGTGGTCGAAATTCCGCGTTACACTATCAACCATGCGCGTGAGCATTAACAGAGGTTAGTATGGGACTTAAGTGGACCGATAGCCGCGAAATTGGCGAAGCACTGTACGATGCGTATCCCGATCTCGACCCGAAAACGGTTCGATTCACCGATATGCATCAGTGGATTTGCGAGCTGGAAGATTTCGACGACGACCCGCAGGCATCTAACGAGAAAATCCTCGAAGCGATTTTGTTAGTCTGGCTGGACGAAGCTGAGTGAATAAACGGGCTGCCTGGGGTAGCCCGTTTTGCTGTTAAACAAATAAGGATAACTAAAATGACAGAAGCGATGAAAATTACCCTCTCTACCCAACCTGCCGACGCGCGCTGGGGAGAAAAAGCGACTTACAGCATTAATAATGATGGCATTACCCTGCATTTGAACGGGGCTGACGATCCGGGCCTTATCCAACGTGCAGCGCGCAAAATTGACGGTCTGGGCATCAAACATGTTCAGCTAAGCGGTGAAGGCTGGGATGCGGATCGTTGTTGGGCATTCTGGCAAGGTTACAAAGCTCCGAAAGGCACGCGTAAAGTAGAGTGGCCGGATCTGGACGATGCCCAACGCCAGGAACTGGATAACCGCCTGATGATCATCGATTGGGTGCGTGACACCATCAACGCACCGGCGGAAGAACTGGGGCCATCACAACTGGCACAGCGTGCTGTTGATCTGATCAGCAACGTCGCAGGCGATCGTGTGACTTATCGGATCACCAAAGGCGAAGATCTACGCGAACAAGGCTATATGGGGCTGCACACCGTCGGACGCGGTTCAGAACGTTCGCCGGTATTGCTGGCGCTGGATTACAACCCGACTGGCGATAAAGAAGCGCCGGTGTACGCGTGCCTGGTTGGTAAAGGCATCACCTTTGATTCCGGCGGCTACAGCATCAAACAGACCGCATTTATGGACTCGATGAAGTCGGACATGGGCGGCGCGGCAACGGTTACCGGGGCGCTGGCGTTTGCCATTACGCGCGGACTGAACAAGCGCGTGAAGCTGTTCCTCTGCTGTGCGGATAACCTGATCAGCGGCAACGCGTTCAAACTGGGCGATATTATTACCTATCGCAACGGTAAAAAAGTCGAAGTGATGAACACCGATGCCGAAGGGCGTCTGGTGCTGGCCGATGGCCTGATTGATGCCAGTGCGCAGAAACCGGAACTGATCATTGATGCGGCGACCCTCACCGGGGCGGCGAAAACTGCGCTGGGTAATGATTATCACGCGCTGTTCAGTTTTGACGATGCGCTTGCCGGTCGCTTGCTGGCGAGTGCCGCGCAGGAGAATGAACCGTTCTGGCGTCTGCCGCTGGCGGAGTTCCACCGCAGCCAGCTGCCGTCTAACTTTGCGGAACTGAACAATACCGGAAGCGCGGCGTATCCGGCAGGCGCGAGCACGGCGGCGGGCTTCCTGTCGCACTTTGTTGAGAACTATCAGCAAGGCTGGCTGCATATCGACTGCTCGGCGACTTACCGTAAATCGCCGGTTGAACAGTGGTCTGCGGGCGCGACCGGGCTAGGTGTGCGCACGATTGCTAATCTGTTAACGGCGTAAACTAATATGCCGGATGCGGCGTAAACGCCTTATCCGGCCTACAAATTGCGAAAATCCAATAGATTGCGACTCCCTTGTAGGCCTGATAAGCGTGGCGCATCAGGCACTTGTGCCCCGAACGTTGAATGAATTGTGGTTCTTATGTCCGAAACAAAAAACGAACTTGAAGACCTGCTGGAAAAAGCAGCAACCGAACCGGCGCACCGCCCGGCCTTTTTCCGTACTCTACTGGAATCCACCGTCTGGGTGCCGGGTACGGCGGCGCAGGGCGAGGCTGTGGTTGAAGATAGCGCGCTTGATTTACAGCACTGGGAAAAAGAAGACGGCACCAGCGTCATTCCTTTTTTTACCTCGTTAGAAGCACTTCAACAGGCGGTTGAAGACGAACAGGCATTTGTCGTAATGCCCGTTCGCACATTGTTTGAGATGACCCTTGGCGAAACGCTCTTCCTTAATGCCAAACTGCCAACCGGTAAAGAATTTATGCCGCGTGAAATCAGTTTGTTGATCGGTGAAGAAGGGAATCCGCTGAGCAGTCAGGAAGTACTGGAAGGTGGTGAATCGCTGATATTATCGGAAGTCGCAGAGCCGCCAGCACAAATGATTGATTCACTCACTACCTTATTTAAAACCATTAAGCCGGTGAAGCGCGCTTTCATTTGTTCAATTAAAGAGAGCGAAGAGGCACAGCCTAATTTGCTTATTGGCATTGAAGCCGATGGTGATATCGAAGAAATTATTCAGGCGGCGGGAAGTGTAGCGACCGATACATTACCTGGCGATGAACCTATTGATATTTGCCAGGTGAAAAAAGGGGAAAAAGGAATTAGCCACTTTATTACCGAACATATTGCGCCATTCTATGAACGTCGCTGGGGTGGATTTCTGCGTGATTTTAAACAGAATCGGATAATCTAAAATATGCCGCCCAAAAGGGCGGCATTCGGGCTTACTTGCTGCTCTGAAGGATGTTAGCCACCAGTAAATTATTACCAGAGAGACTCCGGTTATTATTTACTTCGGAAAACAGCGCACCAGAAACAATAAGTACGATACAAAAGCACCGTATCTTCATTGTGCGGTCCATGCGAAGACCGCATCACGACAGCACCACTGGCGATATTGCCGCGATAGCAAGCACTGAGACGCGCTTACCCTAACGGTCGCGGAACATCCTTTCCTTAAGCCAGCGCCCGCTTGCGAGACGGCGGAAAGAGCCGCAGTGGATAATACACTAACAGAACAATAATAACTCTCTTTTGCTTGACAAAAAGAGAGTTACTGGCGAGTATTGCCTCCGCTGAGACGCGCTTGCATTACTACGGTAATACAACCTGCTGGAAAGGCCGCGAACCAAACCGGCAACAAATAACCGCCTGATTTTGGCAGTTTTTTGTTTTTTAAGAAAAGTGAATTTACACGTTTAAGTAATATCTTTTACCGGTTAGTATTTTAAATATTGAGCGGGATTTGTTTATATTTGTCTGAATTCGGACTAATAAGCCAAATGAATTCAAAACCTATCCTTTTTTATCTACTTGACATCGTTGATGCATAAAGCGAGTATTGAGTAGACGAGATACACTTGCAGTAATACAACCAGCTGGAAAGGCCGCGAACCAGACCAGCAACAAAAAACCGCCAAATTCGGCGGGTTTTTTTTGTCTGTAAAAAACCTATTT
>NZ_AEJZ01000125.1:0-6280 GCF_000208525.1 Escherichia sp. TW14182 | reverse complement strand
GTCGATAATTATTTTAGACAATTTTTTATTGACGTACTCTCTCTGTATAATAAGAGCACTCGCTATAGCTGGCATATAAAAACCAATTTGTAGCAAATGACCGATATTTTCATATTGAGAATGACCTAAAGGCAACAAGAGAGTTGTGAAATATACTAAAATAGCAAATAATGGATTGGATATTTTAATAATCAAATGGAAAGCCATAACGGCCATTAGGCTATAAAAAAGATATGATACTACAGCTATAGATTGCGGAAGAAGTAATAATGGACTCCCGCTTATAATACTGCTGATTGATGTTGATACAAACAAAAAGAAAATATTAAAGAATACAAAATAATCTTCTCTGGCATTAATGAAGGTTTCTAGCCAACCATGACTCAACGCATTAGCAACCCAGACACCATCTTCCGCATAAATCCAGGGGGTGATTATCGGAGTCGTATAACGCATAGCCAAAATTATCATGCCAAAAATTGTTAAAATAATATAACTGCTGATATTTATATTTCTCATTTCCCTTTTTCCTGATTATAAAATCCCAAACACGCTTTAAATAAGACAATCAGTACGGAAAAGTTTCCCTTTATTCCATTTATTTTTGTAGGTACTTCACCTTTAGGATAACGACGAATGGTTGGAATTTCTAAGCAACGATAACCAAGTTGTGGGACTCGGTATGAAAGATATGCCAGTAGTTCATAAGATGAGAAAATATCACGGAACGGTGCAACACGCTCGTCAAGCAGCATTTTTCTACTATACCCCCTAAATCCTTGAGTAGTATCTGTCCATTTAAATCCTGAAAAGAAACTAATCATAGGCGCGTGGATAAAACGTATTGCAATATCTCGGGTGAGAGGGGTATTTTCTGCTACACCTCCAACAAGGAAACGAGATGCCTGGACGAAATGCACCCCATCTTTTAGAGCTGTGATAAATTGTGGAATAGCCACAGGATCATCTTTGTCATTTCCATCAATAGTCACAATGCCTTCATAACCTTGCTCAAGAGCAAAAGCATAGGCACATCTTAGCTGTGCGCTTAGCTTACCTGGTGCTTTTTTAAGTATTAAACCGCGAACGCCTTTTTCCTGTAGGATATTGGGATTCAGAGAACCATCGGTGCTGCCACCATCAATAATAATTATATCCGCATAAGTTGATACATTTATGGCAGCCATTCTTGCTAATAGGTTATGTATACGATTGCCTTCGTTAATTACGGGGATAACGACACAATAATTGTGTTTTTTACCAAGCCACATTTGGTTTTCATAGGCAGGGACTTGCCATTTGGCGCGAAGTGTTTGAGATATAGATTCAGTCATAATGTTTACTTAACTTTAAGGGTAATAAGGGCGACACCACTCATCACCAACAGAATTCCAGTAACGGTAGACCAGTAAACTGGTTCTCGGAAAATAACGACAGAGAATAATGCGACACAGGCAATTGCACCAGAGGTCAGTATTGGGTGTGCTACATTCAAAGGTAAAAATGCCAGTGTAACAGCATATAACAAAAAGGCAATTCCATATAGAAATATTCCTAACCATAATGGCCAATTTGCAAGCGCAGCAAGAGGTTCAGCCAGACTTGGGAGCCTTCTGGGAGGGGTTATTGCTAATTTTATAAGAACACTGGCCGAGGCATTAGAAAATATGCCAAGAATCAAAATGAGCCACTTCATGCTATTCCCTCTTTCTACTGACGATAATGAGAAATTGCGAAATCAAGAGCATCCTCAATAGAGGAAAGCGAATGTTTATTTTGGGGGGCGAGCATTTCAATTGTTGCAATTGAGTTCGGTAATGCGTGATAGAGAGCATTAGCAATATGTGTATGATTCGCACCGCTATAGCCTAAAGGAGCCAGATCTGGTTCACTGAGATGAATGTGACCTATAATGTCAGCGTTTTGCTGAAGGATATCATTAATATTTTCTTTGTTAATTATGATGGCACCAGTATCCAGCTGCATTTTAATTGCTGGGTGATTTACTTGCCGAACAACAAAAGCAGTTTCAGCACTGTTAATCATAAAATTTGCCCCGTAACAGGCTGGGTTTGGTTCAAGGCAAAAATAAACGCCTTCTTGCTGCGCAATATCACCAAGATGATTAAAGAAATTTATTGCAATTTCAAGAGTGATACTATCAGATAATCCTTTTCGGTCGCGGTTTTTAGGTGATCCAAACACTAATGCTGGAATTCCTAAACCGGCAGCAATACGACTGATAGCCTGTAAGTGAACCAACATTCTTTTTTGTACTTCGTTGGTTGAAAAAAGATTTAACCCTTGGGTTCCAAATAATAGTGATTGCATACCAACTAATGAAATTCCATTATCATGCCAGTAATTACGAACGGCAAATATTTCGTGTTCACTTGCGTCTAACGGATTGGAGAAGTATTTTCCAGGGACAATATCTATTGCATCAATCTGTCTGGAATGTAGTAGGTGACAGATAGAATCATCATTAGTTATATTCCAGGCTATACCTGAGAGTGAAAGTCTCATTTTAATTACTGCCTATTTCAGATTGTGCATAAGCGCGTATTGCCATCAATGATTCACGACGGTTATACTGATAGTCATGGTCGTTAGTAAATAGGTGACTATGGCAACTTTTCATATCGTAATATCCAGGTTTATCCTGAATGTGATTGCAAAACTCGAAGCCAAAGCTATGTTGTGCTATATCAGCAACGCTTATTGGTGCCGCAGTCAAATGTATCAGCGATAATTTATGTTGTAGCGCAATGTTAATGTCATACCACAAGTTGATCATCGGGTAAAATTGAAAAACACTACGACTTTCAATTTGTAAAATATTATTTTTATGCAAAAAATCATAGATAATGTTTTTTTTGAGACCTGGCCCAACGAGGCCTGGTAATCGTACAATTAGATTGTCAGAGAATTGTTTGCTCACAAATTGCTCTAAATAATATCTGTGTGCACCGTAAGCATGTAATCCTTCTGTTTCGATTGATGTAGTCTCATCAACATTAACTGGATCTTTAAAAACATCCACAGTACTTATCAAAATAAATTTTTGACAAGATATGGTTTTTAATTTTTCAATTAGGTTATTGATTTTTTTTATGTCGTCGGCTGGGTCTTTATTTGCAAGCCACTTTTGTGCAGGGGCACCGGCACAAACTACAGTATCAAATGTTTTTCCAACAATTTCGTCAACATTGGTTGAGCGATATAGTGCATCGAAACGACGTTGTCTTAATAAAGTTGTACCGACAAAACCTGAATATCCAATTAATGCGTCCATTCTTCCCCCATAGTCTGTGGCGCTAAACCATCACGACCAGTTTGTACATAATTAGACTCTGGTGACAGAGAAGTGTGCATAACATTAAACCTATCGGTATTAACCATAACTTCGCTTGTTCGTTCATAAACCACTGCATACTCTGCCTGTGAGTTGCTTTCATCCAGCAGGCGTCCCAAATACTCCCCAAAAAAAGCCATCATGACGAACTGAATTATAAATAATGAAGTTACAACTAATATAGTCGTTGTCCAGCCCTCAACAATAAGCCCACTGAATAGATGGATCAACACGCTATAACACGCAAATAGAAAACCAGCAAGACTTCCGCCAAAACCGAGAATAGACATCCAACGTAGTGGCTTCGTGGAGTTAAATATTACCAAGTGCATCAATCGATGCAAGGATTTTACTACCCCAGCGCCCTCTGATTGTTTTAGCGGTTTGTAGATGAGGGCTTCGGCTGGGTAGCCGGTTTTGTGAATACGAAGATAGAATTGGTGGTGAAATCTACCGATTCGAGTAACGGCATTTACAGCGCGACGGCTTAAACAACGTAGACTCGTAGAGTTAGAAGGAATCTCATAATCTATGGTGCGCAATGCAACATTCATGAGTCGACGAAGTATCCGATAACGTAGTGAACGAACGCTATTCGAGACGCCAATTACGACATCGGCACCTTCACGACATTTGTTAACACTTTTAGGTACGACTTCTACCGGATCGGCCAGTGGATTCCATAAAACAACAAAATCACCAATAGCATTTTCTAATCCAGCCGCCAACGCAACATCATGAAATACGGGGGTGGATAGCTGGATAATTCGTACACAAGGAATATCTTTCAATACACGATCTTCTACCTGTGCACTAGTACTGTCTAAACCCGGAGCTATAACGACTAATTCGTAATCACTGTATAGCGTATCCAGAAGTGAAGCTAGTTTAGATAAAGGAACATAGATGTCATTCAAGTGGCCTGGAATGACAATAACGACTGATACAAAAGATTCACTTTTCATTTTTATCAACTCAACTCGATCACGCGTTCTATTTCATGTAGAGCATCATAAATATTGTCAATTTTCCCACCCATCACACAGTGAAGCCCCTTCAATATATAATTCGGGCGAAATAGAATCGGGCGAGAATCATCGCTATCACTTCGTGGAAGGATTGTTTTTACTTCCCAGATTGAACTTTGATATTGACATTCACTTAAACAAGGGATATATCGTTTGGCATCTCTTATCATATGCCCCCAGGCCGAATGCCGCTCATTCAGTTCATACTTTCTATATGCATCTTCATAAGGTTTGTTTGGCCTGTCATTCCATTGGTAATGGGGAGTGTATCGAACATGACTGAAGGAATGTAGTTGAGCTGGTGGGAATGGCATAACAGAAAAAAATGGGCCGCACATTAGTGTTAACCCCATTTTTTTTAGCTCATCAGGAACAGTTACAAGGCACATTTCCGTCATTTCATGACGAAGGGGAATTAATGTAAGCTCAGAACCATTCAAGAGGTAATTAATTCTTGAATAAGTACAATTGAAAAGATGGTCAACATAGCTAGTATCTGGTTGTCCAGAGATTGTTGTAATTACCTCTAACCCATCACCAGATTTGCTTACTCTTTCAACAACTGCATCCGTCACAATAGTAACTTTTGCCGCGGAAAGCCGTTGTAGCATTGTATTACGTAGCTTATGGGAATCAAATGCATACTCGCGGGTAGTAAATACCGCATCAATAAGAGCAGGATTAATCAAACGTTTCACTGACGGAGGCGCATCTTCACATTCTGCACCTATACGTTGACAAAACCGGCTAAATTGTGCACCTGTTATTTTACTCAGCGCACCTGCAACAAGGTAATATTTAGCAAAATCATCTTCAATGCAGTCGCGAAATTCTGTAACAAAACGGGGGAAAGAGATACGAGAGCGTAACGCTGTCAAAATGCTGCGTGGATAATGATAGCCATTGTGTACTCGAGCCTGATTAACATAGGAGGCACGGGACATGAGTTCTTGACTTTTCTCATAAACTGTAACCTTACAACCCTTCAATGCAAGTTGTTCTGCCAGATACAAACCAAAAAAACCGCCTCCTGCGATTGCAATATTTTTACTCCCCATAATCGTAATCTCCGAATAATACGTTAAAACTAGAAGTATTATTATTAATAAGTATTAATATTGATAAGTATTAATGTGGTAAAGTTAGGCGTGTAAAAACTTAACCGAAATTATATTTTTAGATTGTCCTTAATATTGGGATAATACTTAATTCGTGAGATGAATGAAAGTCTATTGTGAATTTTTAGTGGATTATTGAATTTGTTCAGCTGAACACTGGTGATTGTAGTGGTCAACAAAAACTGGCCATGATTTTAGATTTTTTCTGGTATCTATTTCCCGACAGTCAGGATTTTCTCCTTGCCGTCAATCTTGTAGCGAATCTGCCATACCTTTTTCCCGGATACAGGGACATAAATGTACAGGCCATTACCATCGAGAAGGCGGTATGGTTTTTCTTTCGGCTTTGCTGCTTCAATCTGCTTAACGGTGAGCATGGGTAAAAATCCGGTGGGTAAAATTATTTTATCCACTTTTACCCGTCATGGAGTGCGGCTGTTAACAATCTTACGCGAACCATGACGAACTGTGGATGCACGGGAAGCTTGATATTCAAGGGGATTTTGCGGACTGGTACGGATGGGAGCGAACTGATAAATGGTGTCCCTGCAGGAATCATCTTTATAATTATCTCTTTGATTCTTTATTGTTTTATGCGTCTCTTGTTTTATTTGTACCCGTTTTTGTACCCGTTTAGGCATGATGACTGAGTAATATGCCAGTTTCTGAGAATGCTTTTGCGTGCCCCAGCGCGTTGCTATGATTCAGCCAGGTCGCAACGTCGACAACCAATCAACAGGATTAAACAAAGATGAGCAATAAAACTATTTTCACAGGCA
>NZ_AEJZ01000126.1:0-6304 GCF_000208525.1 Escherichia sp. TW14182 | reverse complement strand
GGTTCGAATCCCCCCCTCACCGCCATATTTAAAGAAGAGCTCGTACGAAAGTGCGAGCTTTTTTTCGCATTTTATCTGCCTGTACGGCAGTGAACATGGTGGGCGGGTGGAGTATGTTACCTGTGAATTTCTAAGCTGCCTGTACGGCAGTGAACCGAATGGCTTTTGATTCCTCGCTAAAGCGCACTTTCTAAGCTGCCTGTACAGCAGTGAACTCAAATACTACACGTTTAGCCCGTTGTTAATAAAGCAAAACCATCTCATTTTCCTGCTACCACCCTTTTTTATCCTTACCTTCCCGCAGGACTAATTATCAACAACTTACCATCATCATTAAAAAAAGGGTCTGAACCTCCTCCACCCCATAAACAAAAAGTCCGTAACCTCTTTCGAGATTACGGACTTCACCAACCTACCTAACAATCAGATTAATGCGCTGCTTCCGCCTTGTGCTTTTGCGCACTCTGGAACCCGTAGGTCAGCTCATTTTTCTCTTTATCCAGTGCAACGGTGACCTGACCGCCGTCCACCAGCGAGCCAAACAGCAGTTCGTTAGCGAGCGGTTTTTTCAGGTTGTCCTGAATGACGCGAGCCATCGGACGTGCACCCATTGCCCGGTCGTAACCTTTCTCGGCCAGCCAGTTACGTGCTTCCTGACTCACTTCCAGAGAAACTCCTTTTTGATCCAGCTGAACCTGCAACTCGACGATGAATTTATCCACCACCTGATGGATTACGTCGGTTGACAGATGATCGAACCAGATAATGTTGTCGAGACGGTTACGGAACTCTGGCGTAAAGATCTTCTTGATCTCTTCCATCGCATCGGTGCTGTTATCCTGGTGGATAAGGCCAATAGATTTGCGCTCGGTTTCACGTACCCCGGCGTTGGTGGTCATCACCAGCACCACGTTACGGAAATCTGCCTTGCGTCCGTTGTTATCGGTCAGCGTGCCGTTGTCCATCACCTGCAACAGAATGTTGAATACGTCCGGATGCGCTTTCTCGATTTCGTCCAGCAGCAGCACCGCGTGCGGATGTTTGATCACCGCATCGGTCAGCAGACCACCCTGATCAAAACCAACGTATCCCGGAGGTGCACCAATCAGGCGGCTGACGGTATGACGCTCCATATACTCGGACATATCAAAGCGTAAAAGCTCAATGCCCAGGGCTTTGGAAAGCTGTACCGTCACCTCGGTTTTCCCGACCCCAGTTGGACCAGCAAACAGGAACGAACCGACCGGTTTATGTTCGTGGCCTAAACCCGCACGCGCCATCTTGATAGCCTCAGTCAGCGCCTCAATGGCTTTATCCTGACCGAAGACCAGCATTTTCAGGCGATCACCGAGGTTTCTCAGCGTATCGCGGTCACTCTGAGAAACGCTCTTCTCTGGAATACGCGCAATACGGGCTACCACGGACTCAATATCCGCCACATTGACCGTTTTCTTGCGCTTGCTTACCGGCATCAGGCGTGCGCGAGCGCCCGCTTCGTCGATAACGTCAATCGCTTTATCCGGCAGATGACGATCGTTTATGTATTTCACCGCCAGCTCTACCGCCGCACGCACCGCTTTCGCGGTATAACGCACGTCGTGGTGCGCTTCGTACTTCGGTTTCAGGCCGTTGATGATTTGAACAGTTTCTTCGATCGACGGTTCAGTAATATCAATTTTCTGGAAGCGACGCGCCAAAGCACGGTCTTTCTCGAAAATGTTGCTGAACTCCTGATAGGTTGTCGAACCAATTACGCGAATTTTACCGCTGGAGAGCAACGGTTTGATCAGGTTAGCTGCATCCACCTGACCGCCAGAGGCTGCACCTGCGCCGATGATGGTGTGGATCTCATCAATAAACAAGATGCTGTTTGTATCCTGCTCAAGTTGTTTAAGCAATGCTTTGAAACGTTTTTCAAAGTCGCCGCGATATTTGGTGCCCGCTAACAGAGAACCGATATCGAGGGAGTAAATCGTACAGTCAGCCATCACTTCCGGTACATCGCCCTGAACAATACGCCAGGCAAGACCTTCCGCAATGGCGGTTTTACCGACGCCAGACTCCCCGACCAGCAGCGGGTTGTTTTTACGGCGGCGACAGAGAACCTGAATGGCGCGCTCCAGTTCCTTCTCACGACCAATCAGCGGGTCGATTCCTCCCACGCGTGCAAGCTGGTTCAGGTTAGTCGTGAAATTCTCCATACGGTCCTCCCCACCAGCTTGTTCTTCACTGCTCGGCTGGTTTCCTGGTTCAGAAGACTGAGATGGCTCGTCTTTACGCGTGCCATGAGAAATAAAGTTCACCACATCGAGACGGCTGACTTCATGTTTGCGCAACAGATACGCCGCCTGTGACTCCTGTTCGCTAAAGATAGCAACCAGAACATTCGCACCGGTAACCTCACTGCGACCGGAGGACTGAACATGGAAGACCGCACGTTGCAGTACACGCTGAAAACTCAGCGTCGGCTGTGTGTCGCGCTCCTCTTCACTGGCAGGCAGAACGGGTGTGGTTTGTTCAATAAAGGCTTCCAGTTCCTGACGGAGCGCCACCAGATCCACGGAACATGCTTCCAGCGCCTCCCGAGCAGACGGATTACTGAGCAATGCCAGTAACAAGTGCTCGACGGTCATAAACTCATGACGGTGCTCGCGCGCTCTGGCGAAAGCCATGTTTAAACTGAGTTCCAGTTCTTGATTGAGCATAGGCACCTCCCCCAATTTTTATGCCTGCATTCAGGCTTTTTCCAGCGTACACAGCAATGGATGCTCGTTCTCCCTCGCGTACTTGTTCACCATCGCCACTTTGGTTTCTGCAACCTCGGCGGTAAAGACTCCGCAAATGGCCTTCCCCTGGTAGTGAACAGCGAGCATCAATTGCGTTGCACGTTCTACATCATAAGAAAAGAATTTTTGTAACACGTCAATAACAAACTCCATCGGAGTGTAATCATCATTGACTAATATCACTTTATACATAGATGGCGGTTTTAGCGCGTCACGCACTTTTTCTTCCGCCAGTTGATCAAAGTCCAGCCAGTCGTTCGTTTTACCCATTGTCAGTTATCATCTTCGGTTACGGTTATCGGCAGAACGCTCTGCCGCTGACAAGAGCTTATTTGCCTGACCAATCTACTCCACATAATAGATAAGTATCATCTATCGTTGGCATCAGCGACATCAGTCACATTACTGTCAATAGCGTTAACTGCTTCAAATTTTTGATGCATACCTACCCCCTGGCCCCTGTCAAACGCTTGACGACTCGCCCTATTTCTCTAAATTGTATTTCTAGAGTTGGCGAGGTTTTGAACTGCCCCCTCTCTGACCCCGGTTTATTCCATCTTACTTGTATAAGATTTGCGAAGGATGTCGAAGCATGGAAAAGGGTACTGTTAAGTGGTTCAACAATGCCAAAGGGTTTGGTTTCATCTGCCCTGAAGGCGGCGGCGAAGATATTTTCGCTCATTATTCCACCATCCAGATGGATGGTTACAGAACGCTAAAAGCTGGGCAATCCGTTCAGTTTGATGTCCACCAGGGGCCAAAAGGCAATCATGCCAGTGTTATTGTGCCCGTCGAAGTAGAAGCGGCAGTCGCATAGCTCTTCTGTCTCATTGTGTACATCCTACAGGCAAAATGCCAGCCCGATCGGCTGGCATTTTTATCTCAAATACTACTCTCGCGCCAGAGCATCCACTGGATCCAGCCGTGCCGCATTTCTCGCAGGCAGCCAGCCGAATAAAATCCCGGTAATGGTCGAGCAAAGAAACGCCAGCAGCAGCGCCAACGGAGAAAAGCCAATTTCCCAGCCGGGTAAAAAAAGCTGCAAGGTGAAAGCGATTAACAGCGAAAGAGAGATCCCCAACGCGCCACCCACCAGACAAACCAGCACGGCTTCGATCAGAAACTGTTGCAGTACATCGCTGGCTCGCGCCCCCACAGCCATGCGAATGCCAATTTCCCGCGTTCGCTCGGTCACTGACACCAGCATAATGTTCATTACACCAATGCCTCCAACCACCAGCGAAATCACCGCCACCAGCGTCAGAAACAGTTGTAAAGTACGTGTGGTCTTTTCGACGGTTTTCAAGACGCCGTCCATGTTCCAGGTGAAGAAATCCTTTTTGCCGTGACGCAGCGACAACAAACGCGTCAGTTGCTGTTCCGCCTCGGCGCTGTCAAAGCCTTCTTTCACTCTTACGGTAATTGAGTTAAGCCACGACTGTCCCATAACTCGCCCGGACATCGTGCTGTAAGGCAACCACACGCGCAGCACTTTACTACTACCAAACATCGACTGTTTTTCTTCCGCTACGCCGATGACCCTCGCTGGCATATTACCAACCAGAATCACCTCGCCAACCACATCCGCTTTATGCGGGAAAAGCTGACGGCGGGTATTACTGTCGAGAACGACGACCTGCGCGCGACCGTTGAGTTGCTCCTGATTAAAGGTGTTGCCTTCGCTGAAGGTCATGCCATAGACATTGAAATAATCGCCGCTCACGCCGTTGGCACTGGCAGCTACATCAACATTGTTATAACGCAGGCGCAGGTTTTGCGAGACAGCGGGGGTGGCAGAGGCGACCCACGGTTGTTTTTGAATAGCGATTAAGTCGTCGTATTTAAGCGCCTGTTGATATTGCGGATCGTCATCGCCAAAATCTTTCCCGGGATAGACATCAATAGTATTCGTACCAATAGAACGAATATCCGCCAGCACCATTTGTTTGGCGGCGTCGCCCACCACGACAATAGAAACCACCGACGCAATACCGATAATAATCCCCAGCATGGTCAGTAAAGTACGCATTTTATTCGCTGCCAGCGCCCGCCACGCCATCGTCAGCGCCTCGTTAAAACCGCTGACAAACTGCCGCCAGCCAGACGCCGTTTTGACTACAGGCTCCGTCCCGCCAGCAACATTCTCCTTTTCAATAGCGGGCGGATTGCGCACGATTTCGCCGTCGCGAATTTCGATCACCCGCTCGGCCTGAGCAGCGACCTGCGGATCGTGGGTGACAATAATCACCGTGTGCCCGCGATCGCGTAACTGATGCAGGATCGCCATGACCTCTTCGCCAGAATGGCTGTCCAGTGCGCCGGTCGGTTCATCGGCAAGGATCACCTGCCCGCCGTTCATCAATGCCCGCGCGATACTGACGCGCTGTTGCTGACCGCCGGAAAGCTGCGCAGGGTAATATTCTGTGCGGTCTTCCAGCCCCAGTCGTTGCAGTAACTCCTGGGCGCGCAGCAGTCGCTGTTTCCTCTCAAGACCGGCATAGACGGCGGGTACTTCAACGTTCTGCTCGGCGGTTAAATGCGAAAGCAAATGGTAACGCTGGAAAATAAAGCCAAAATGCTCGCGGCGCAGTTGCGCCAGCGCATCGGCGTCCAGTGTGGCAACATCCTGGCCGGCAACGCGATAGATGCCGCTGGTGGCTTTATCCAGGCAGCCGAGAATATTCATCAGGGTCGATTTACCAGAACCCGAAGCGCCGACAATCGCCACCATCTCACCGGCATAAATATCAAGGCTGATGCCCTTCAGCACCTCGACCTGCTCATCCCCAGCGGGATAGCTGCGGCGAATATCCTTCAATTCGAGCAAAGGCGTCATTGCGCAGCTCCTGGCTTGGCCTCACCAATCACCACTTCATCGCCCGCTTCCAGCCCTTTGACAATCTCAACATCGGTATCGTTACGTGCGCCAATCGTCACTTCACGCTCGCGTGTTTCACCATTACGCAACAATTTAACCTTATAACGATTATCACCAACCGGATCGCCTAACGCTGACAGAGGGATCGTCAGCACGTTTTTCACATCGGTGAGCTGAATATGAACCTGTGCGGTCATATCCAGTCGCAGCAAACCATTGGGGTTTGGGACTTCAAAACGGGCATAGTAGAAAATGGCGTCGTTAACCTTTTCCGGCGTCGGTAGCACGTCTTTAATCTGCCCTTCGTAGCGCGTCAGCGGATCGCCAAGCACCGTAAACCAGGCTTTTTGCCCCGGCTTCAGGTGAATGACGTCCGCTTCAGAAACCTGCGCTTTTACCAGCATGGTGCTCATATCCGCCAGCGTCAGAATGTTCGGTGCTTGTTGTGCGGCAATCACCGTCTGACCTTGCAGAGTGGTGATTTGCGTGACTTCCCCAGCCATCGGGGCAACGATGCGGGTGTAATCAAGATTGGTTTTAGCGGTGTCGAGAGAGGCCTGATTGCGCTTGATTTGCGCGTCAATAGTGCCGATTTGCGCCTGTTTCACAGCCATCTCCGTCGCGGCGGGGTCGCCGTCCC
>NZ_AEJZ01000127.1:0-17619 GCF_000208525.1 Escherichia sp. TW14182 | reverse complement strand
CCACCACTTCATCGATACGGTTAATGAATTCCGGACGGAAGTTATGGCTCACCACACCGAGCACCAGCTCTTTCATGTGTGCATAATCCAGTTCACCAAAGCGTTCCTGAATCAAATCGGAACCGAGGTTAGAGGTCATAATGACCACCGTATTGCGGAAGTCGACCGTTCTCCCCTGCCCGTCAGTCAGACGCCCATCATCCAGTACCTGTAACAGAATGTTGAAAACATCCGGATGCGCTTTTTCCACTTCATCCAGCAGGATGACGGAATACGGACGACGACGCACCGCTTCGGTCAGGTAGCCACCTTCCTCATAACCGACATATCCCGGAGGCGCACCAACCAGACGAGACACCGAGTGTTTCTCCATAAACTCGGACATATCGATACGAACCATCGCCTCGTCGCTATCGAACATAAAGTTCGCCAGCGCCTTACAAAGTTCAGTTTTACCCACACCAGTTGGGCCGAGAAACAGGAATGAACCAATCGGGCGATTTGGATCCGCCAGCCCCGCACGGCTACGACGAATAGCGTTCGATACCGCATCAACCGCTTCGTTCTGACCAATAACGCGATGGTGCAGTTCTTGTTCCATACGCAGCAGTTTTTCGCGCTCGCTTTCCATCATGCGAGAAACAGGAATCCCCGTCCAACGCGCCAGCACTTCAGCAATTTCGGCGTCGGTCACTTTATTACGCAACAGACGCATAGTTTTGCCTTCCAGCTGCGTTGCGGCTTCCAGTTGTTTTTCGAGTTCCGGAATTTTGCCGTATTGCAGTTCAGACATCCGCGCCAGGTCACCTACACGGCGAGCCTGTTCAATGGCGATTTTTGCCTGCTCCAGTTCCGCTTTAATGGTCTGCGTACCAGAGAGCGATGCTTTCTCTGCTTTCCACTCTTCTTCTAACTCGGAGTACTGACGTTCTTTGTCGCTCAGTTCTTCGTTGAGCATATCCAGGCGTTTTTTACTGGCTTCATCAGACTCTTTCATTAACGCCTGTTGTTCCAGTTTGAGCTGGATGATACGACGATCGAGTCGGTCGAGTTCTTCTGGTTTTGAGTCAATCTGCATACGAATGCTGGATGCTGCTTCATCGATCAGGTCGATAGCTTTATCCGGCAGTTGACGGTCAGCAATGTAGCGATGAGACAACGTCGCCGCTGCAACAATTGCCGGGTCAGTAATTTGCACATGGTGGTGCAGTTCGTAACGTTCTTTCAGGCCACGCAGAATAGCAATGGTGTCTTCCACCGTTGGTTCGGCAACAAACACCTTCTGGAAACGACGTTCCAGAGCAGCATCTTTTTCGATGTACTGACGATATTCGTCCAGCGTTGTGGCACCTACACAGTGCAGCTCACCACGAGCCAGCGCCGGTTTCAGCATGTTCCCGGCATCCATTGCGCCGTCCGCTTTACCCGCGCCAACCATAGTATGTAATTCGTCGATAAACAGGATGACATTGCCTTCCTGTTTAGCGAGATCGTTAAGCACGCCTTTTAAGCGTTCTTCAAACTCACCGCGATATTTCGCCCCTGCCACCAGCGCGCCCATATCCAGCGCCAGTACGCGGCGGCCTTTCAGCCCTTCCGGAACTTCACCATTGATAATACGCTGCGCCAGACCTTCAACGATGGCAGTCTTACCAACGCCAGGTTCACCAATCAGCACTGGGTTATTTTTAGTACGACGTTGCAGTACCTGAATGGTACGGCGAATTTCTTCATCACGACCAATCACCGGATCGAGTTTGCCCTGCTCGGCTCGTTCGGTGAGGTCAATGGTGTATTTTTTCAAAGCCTGACGTTGGTCTTCAGCTCCTTGATCGTTCACGCTTTCACCTCCACGCATTTGTTCAATCGCTTGAGTAATGTTGGCGGTGGTCGCCCCTGCTGCTTTCAGGATGTCGGCCAGCGTGCCGCGAGACTCAAGTGCCGCCAGAACGAACAGTTCTGACGAGATAAAGTTATCACCACGTTTTTGCGCCAGCTTGTCGCAAAGATTAAGAACGCGCACCAGATCCTGTGATGGCTGGACATCACCACCAGTACCTTCAACCTGCGGTAAACGATTTAATGCCTGATTGATATCTGTGCGCAACTGGCCAGCATTAATGCCAGCGGATGTTAATAAAGGACTAACCGAACCCCCTTCCTGATTCAGCAGGGCGCTCATTAAATGAAGTGGTTCGATGAATTGGTTGTCGTGCCCGAGTGCAAGTGATTGGGCATCGGCAAGAGCAAGCTGGAATTTATTAGTAAGACGATCCAGACGCATAACTCCTCCCATAACGGATCAAAGTTGCTACTGGAGATTAAATGAGGTCATCCCTCAATTATTCAAGGTTATTGACCAGATTAATGTGAAAAGAAAATCACGCGTACCGGATCGTCTTGATTCTTTAGGTTATATCAGCCAAATGAAACTTGCCATACGACCCGTAGTCTTGTCGCGACGATAAGAGAAGAAAGTCTCATTTTCCGTATATGTACAACGGTCGCCGCCGAAAATCTGCTCAACACCAACGCTCGCCAGACGCTGCCGGGCAAGCTGATAAATATCCGCCAGAAACTTATCACCATGCTGAATGAAAGCTGCACTCGCTTTGGCGTCTACAGCCATAAACGCTTCACGAACCTCCGCCCCCACTTCAAACGCGCGTGGACCAATTGCCGGCCCTAACCAGGCGAGAATGTTTTCGGGATTATCAGCAAAACAGGAAACCGTCTCTTCCAGCACGCCAGCGCACAGTCCACGCCAGCCAGCATGAGCGGCGGCGACTTCCGTTCCCGCACGATTACAAAACAGCACGGGCAGGCAGTCGGCAGTCATCACCGCACAAACCGTACCGGGCGTGTGGCTATAAGAGGCATCCGCTCGTTTTGAAGCATAGGGTTCGCCAGTAAGCTTAAGCACATCTTTGCCGTGTACCTGCTCAAGCCAGACCGGTTTTGAAGGCAAATTGCCCGCAGCAAAAAGTCGCTTGCGATTCTCCTCAACGTGATCCGGGTTATCGCCACAATGGGCACCGAGGTTGAGCGAGTCATACGGCGGCAAGCTCACGCCGCCGATACGAGTAGAGCTACAGGCCGCAACACCTTTTGGCAGCGGCCACTGCGGGACAATCAGTTTACTCATAACCAGTCCACTTCATCCTTATGCTCTTCGAAATCGGCGCGCATCACCTCAATCAGCTCCACCATATCTTGTGGAATAGGCGCCTGCCATTCCATTTCGATACCGGAGATTGGGTGATAAAGACGCAGCATGGTTGCATGTAGCGCCTGGCGGTCAAACTTACGCAGCGTGGAGATAAATGCTTCCGAAGCCCCTTTTGGCGGACGCGGACGACCACCATAAACCGGATCGCCCACCAGCGGATGGGTGATATGCGCCATATGCACGCGGATCTGATGCGTACGTCCAGTTTCCAGACGCAACCGCAGACGCGTGTGCACACGGAAATGTTCCATAATGCGATAGTGAGTGACCGCCGGTTTGCCCATTGGATGCACCGCCATATGGGTACGTTTGGTCGGGTGACGACTAATTGGCTCATCCACCGTACCGCCAGCGGTCATATGACCAATTGCCACCGCTTCGTACTCACGAGTAATTTCACGCCGTTGCAAAGATTCGACTAAACGCGTCTGAGCCGGAACGGTTTTTGCGACAACCATCAGACCAGTGGTGTCTTTATCCAGACGATGGACAATGCCCGCACGTGGAACATCAGCAATGGGCGGATAGTAATGAAGCAACGCATTCAATACCGTGCCATCCGGGTTACCCGCGCCAGGATGTACTACCAGGTCGCGCGGTTTATTAATGACGATGATATCTTCATCTTCATAGACGATATCCAGCGGGATATCCTGCGGTTCAAAACGCGCTTCTTCTTCAATCTCAGCGTTGATGGCAACTTGCTCGCCACCCAATACTTTTTCTTTCGGCTTATCACAAACTTTGCCGTTAACCAGCACGCGCTGGTCGAGGATCCATTCTTTTATCCGCGAACGTGAATAATCCGGGAACATTTCGGCCAAAGCCTGATCTAAGCGTTGACCGAGTTGGTTTTCGGACACCGTTGCAGTGAGCTGTACTCGTTGTGCCATATATACTGCTTCTTCGTTTATCGTTGGGGTTTTACGGCTTTGCCGTTTAATATAGTGTGCTATTGTAGCTGGTCTTAACCGGGAGCAGGAACAGAGAATCTCCCGTATTACATTTTGAGGAAAGTCAAAACGTCATGACGCGCATGAAATATCTGGTGGCAGCCGCCACACTAAGCCTGTTTTTGGCGGGTTGCTCGGGGTCAAAGGAAGAAGTACCTGATAATCCGCCAAATGAAATTTACGCGACTGCACAACAAAAGCTGCAGGACGGTAACTGGAGACAGGCAATAACGCAACTGGAAGCGTTAGATAATCGCTATCCGTTTGGTCCGTATTCGCAGCAGGTGCAGCTGGATCTCATCTACGCCTACTATAAAAACGCCGATTTGCCGTTAGCACAGGCTGCCATCGATCGTTTTATTCGCCTCAACCCGACCCATCCGAATATCGATTATGTCATGTACATGCGTGGCCTGACCAATATGGCGCTGGATGACAGTGCGCTGCAAGGGTTCTTTGGCGTTGACCGTAGCGATCGCGATCCTCAACATGCACGAGCTGCGTTTAGTGACTTTTCCAAATTGGTTCGCGGCTATCCGAACAGTCAGTACACCACCGATGCCACCAAACGTCTGGTATTCCTGAAAGATCGTCTGGCGAAATATGAATACTCCGTTGCTGAGTACTATACAGAACGTGGTGCATGGGTTGCCGTCGTTAACCGTGTAGAAGGCATGTTGCGCGATTACCCGGATACCAAGGCTACGCGTGATGCGCTGCCGCTGATGGAAAATGCATACCGTCAGATGCAGATGAATGCGCAAGCTGAAAAAGTAGCGAAAATCATCGCCGCAAACAGCAGCAATACATAACAGAAATCTGAAACACAAAACGGCAGCCCTTGAGCTGTAATGCCGATCAGTTAAGGAGCAGTTGACCGATCCAGTGGCTGTGTAAGAATCCGGAAACGCTCACTCGTTTCCGGATTTTTTTATGCACATTGGACAGGCTCTTGATCTGGTATCCCGTTATGATTCTCTGCGTAACCCACTGACTTCTCTGGGGGATTACCTCGACCCCGAACTTATCTCTCGTTGCCTTGCCGAATCAGGTACTGTAACGCTACGCAAGCGCCGTCTTCCCCTCGAAATGATGGTCTGGTGTATTGTTGGCATGGCGCTTGAGCGTAAAAAACCTCTTCACCAGATTGTGAATCGCCTGGACATCATGCTGCCGGGCAATCGCCCCTTCGTTGCCCCCAGTGCCGTTATTCAGGCCCGCCAGCGCCTGGGAAGTGAGGCTGTCCGCCGCGTGTTCACGAAAACAGGCAGCTCTGGCATAACGCCACGCCGCATCCGCACTGGTGCGGTCTGACCCTGCTGGCCATCGATGGTGTGTTCTGGCGCACACCGGATACACCAGAGAACGATGCAGCCTTCCCCCGCCAGACACATGCCGGGAACCCGGCGCTCTACCCGCAGGTCAAAATGGTCTGCCAGATGGAACTGACCAGCCATCTGCTGACGGCTGCAGCCTTCGGCACGATGAAGAGCAGCGAAAATGAGCTTGCTGAGCAACTTATAGAACAAACCGGCGATAACACTCTGACGTTAATGGATAAAGGTTATTACTCACTGGGACTGTTAAATGCCTGGAGCCTGGCGGGAGAACACCGCCACTGAATGATCCCTCTCAGAAAGGGAGCGCAATATGAAGAGATCAGAAAACTGGGTAAAGGCGATCATCTGGTGAAGCTGAAAACCAGCCCGCAGGCACGAAAAAAGTGGCCGGGACTGGGAAATGAGGTGACAGCCCGCCTGCTGACCGTGACGCGCAAAGGAAAAGTCAGCCATCTGCTGACGTCGATGACGGACGCCATGCGCTTCCCCGGAGGAGAAATGGCGGAACATCTGAAAGGTTACTGGCCGAATCAACTGAGTTTCTCAGAATCATGCGGAATGGTGATGAGAATGCTGATGACATTGCAGGGCGCTTCACCGGGACGTATACCGGAGCTGATGCGCGATCTTGCAAGTATGGGACAACTTGTGAAATTACCGACAAGAAGGGAAAGGGCCTTCCCGAGAGTGGTAAAGGAGAGGCCCTGGAAATACCCCACAGCCCCGAAAAAGAGCCAGTCAGTTGCTTAACTGACTGGCATTACAGCACGAAGCTGCCGTTTTTTATTCTGTTAGTTGTGTTACTGAAGCGATTTAGTCACTACCGATCTCATCAAATATGGCTCGCTTTGAGATATTCCTCAAGTAAAAAAACACCTCTTCCTGCAATTTCTCACAAAAAAGCCTCATTGACAAAAAGTGACAAAATTATGAGATTTCCATCACACATTTTGACATCAGGAACGGTATGCTGAATTCACCAAGACGGGAAGACAAGAGGTAAAATTTATGACAATGAACATTACCAGCAAACAAATGGAAATTACTCCGGCCATCCGCCAACATGTCGCAGACCGTCTCGCCAAACTGGAAAAATGGCAAACACATCTGATTAATCCACATATCATTTTGTCCAAAGAGCCACAAGGGTTCGTTGCTGACGCCACAATCAATACACCTAACGGCGTTCTGGTTGCCAGTGGTAAACATGAAGATATGTACACCGCAATTAACGAATTGATCAACAAGCTGGAACGGCAGCTCAATAAACTGCAGCACAAAGGCGAAGCACGTCGTGCCGCAACATCGGTGAAAGACGCCAACTTCGTCGAAGAAGTTGAAGAAGAGTAGT
This sequence comes from Escherichia sp. TW14182, assembly GCF_000208525.1. Classification (NCBI taxonomy): domain Bacteria; kingdom Pseudomonadati; phylum Pseudomonadota; class Gammaproteobacteria; order Enterobacterales; family Enterobacteriaceae; genus Escherichia; species Escherichia sp. TW14182. Next base: position 10,746 of record NZ_AEJZ01000127.1, on the reverse strand, counting down.
CCTTTATATTGAGTGTATCGCCAACGCGCCTTCGGGCGCGTTTTTTGTTGACAGCGTGAAAACAGTACAGGTACTGTACTTAAGTCGCTTAAGGAAACAAACATGAAACACACGCCGTTCTTCTTCGCATTCTTTTTTACCTTCCCCTGAATGGGAGGCGTTTCGTCGTGTGAAACAGAATGCGAAGACGAACAATAAGGCCTCCCAAACCGGGGGGCCTTTTTTATTGATAACAAAAAAGGCAACACTATGACATCGGAAAACCCATTACTGGCGCTGCGCGAGAAAATCAGCGCGCTGGATGAAAAATTACTGGCGTTACTGGCAGAGCGGCGTGAACTGGCTGTCGAGGTGGGAAAAGCCAAACTGCTCTCTCATCGCCCCGTGCGTGATATTGATCGTGAACGCGATTTACTGGAAAGATTAATTACGCTCGGTAAAACGCACCATCTGGACGCCCATTACATTACTCGCCTGTTCCAGCTCATCATTGAAGATTCCGTATTAACTCAGCAGGCACTGCTCCAGCAGCATCTCAATAAAATTAATCCACATTCAGCACGTATTGCTTTTCTCGGCCCTAAAGGTTCCTATTCACACCTTGCCGCACGTCAGTACGCTGCCCGCCATTTCGAACAATTTATTGAAAGCGGTTGCGCAAAATTTGCTGATATTTTTAATCAGGTGGAAACCGGTCAGGCCGACTATGCGGTAGTACCGATTGAGAATACCAGTTCAGGTGCCATAAACGACGTTTACGATCTACTACAACATACCAGCTTATCGATTGTTGGCGAGATGACGCTGACCATCGATCACTGCCTGCTGGTTTCTGGTACTACAGATTTATCAACCATCACCACAGTCTACAGCCATCCACAGCCGTTCCAGCAATGCAGTAAATTTCTTAATCGTTACCCGCACTGGAAGATTGAATATACCGAAAGTACGTCTGCGGCGATGGAAAAGGTTGCACAGGCAAAATCACCGCATGTTGCTGCACTGGGGAGCGAGGCAGGCGGCACTTTGTACGGTTTACAGGTACTGGAACGTATTGAGGCAAATCAGCGACAAAACTTCACCCGATTTGTGGTGCTGGCACGTAAAGCGATTAACGTGTCTGACCAGGTTCCGGCAAAAACCACATTATTAATGGCGACCGGACAACAAGCTGGTGCACTGGTAGAAGCATTGCTGGTACTGCGTAACCATAATCTGATTATGACCCGTCTGGAATCACGCCCGATTCACGGTAATCCGTGGGAAGAGATGTTTTATCTGGATATTCAGGCCAATCTTGAATCAGCGGAAATGCAAAAAGCATTGAAAGAGTTAGGTGAAATTACCCGTTCGATGAAGGTATTAGGCTGTTACCCAAGTGAGAATGTAGTGCCTGTTGACCCGGCGTGATGAAATCGTGCCGGGTGATGCCTCCCCGGCACAAGATGACTACTGGCGACTGTCGTTCGCCTGACGCAATAACACGCGGCTTTCACTCTGGAAGCGTTGCGCATAATCGCCAAACCAGTTTTCCACCTTGCGGAAACTGTCGATAAACGCCTGCTTGTCCCCCTTCTCCAGCAGCTCAATTGCCTCGCCAAAACGCTTATAGTAACGCTTGATCAACGCCAGATTACGTTCTGACGACATAATGATGTCGGCATAAAGCTGCGGATCCTGAGCAAACAGTCGCCCAACCATCGCCAGCTCAAGGCGGTAAATGGGCGAAGAGAGCGCCAGAAGTTGCTCAAGCTGAACATTTTCTTCTGCCAGATGCAAACCATAAGCAAAAGTGGCAAAGTGGCGCAGTGCCTGAATAAACGCCATATTCTGATCGTGCTCGACGGCGCTAATCCGATGCAGCCGCGCGCCCCAAACCTGAATTTGCTCCAGAAACCATTGATATGCTTCCGGCTGGCGTCCATCACACCAGACCACCACCTGCTTCGCCAGACTGCCGCTGTCCGGGCCAAACATCGGGTGAAGTCCCAACACCGGACCATCATGTGCCGCCAGCATGGCCTGTAACGGTCCATTTTTCACCGATGCCAGATCGACCAGAATACAATCCTGCGGTAAAGGCGGTAATTTGGCGATAACCTGTTCGGTCACATGAATCGGCACACTGACAATCACCATTCCGGCATCGGCAACAATATCAGCCGCACGTTCCCAGTCATGTTGCTCCAGAATCCGCACCTGATAACCCGAGAGGGTCAGCATCTTCTCGAACAAGCGCCCCATCTGACCGCCACCACCGACGATAACCACCGGGCGCAACGTAGGACAAAGCGTTTTAAAGCCTTTGTCATTCTCGCTGGAGTAGGACTCCCGCATCACCCGACGCAGGATATCCTCAATAAGATCTGGCGGTACACCCAGGGCTTCCGCCTCAGCGCGACGCGAGGCCAGCATAGATGCCTCACGCTCCGGGACATAAATAGGCAGTCCAAAGCGGCTTTTCACCTCACCGACTTCGGCGACCAGTTCCAGACGCTTCGCTAATAAATTCAGCAGCTCTTTATCGACTTCATCAATTTGATCGCGTAACGCGGTCAACTCAGCAACCATAATAAACCTCTTAAGCCACGCGTGCCGTCAGCTGCCCGTTCAGATCCTGATGAATCTCACGCAGCAAGGCATCGGTCATTTCCCAACTGATGCAGGCATCGGTTACGGATACACCGTATTTCATTTCGCTGCGCGGTTGCTCGGAAGACTGATTGCCTTCGTGGATGTTACTTTCGATCATCAGACCAATAATTGAGCGATTACCGTCTTTAATCTGGGCAACCACGGACTCTGCCACCGCAGGCTGACGGCGATAATCTTTATTGGAATTACCGTGACTGCAATCTACCATCAGAGACGGACGCAGTCCCGCCTGTTCCATCTCTTTTTCACATTGCGCGACATCTGCAGGGCTGTAGTTCGGCGCTTTACCGCCACGCAGGATCACATGTCCGTCCGGATTCCCCTGAGTTTGTAGCAACGCAACCTGCCCTGCCTGGTTAATACCAACAAAACGGTGTGGCTGGGCGGCAGCGCGCATGGCGTTAATTGCCGTTGCCAGACTGCCGTCGGTGCCGTTTTTAAAACCAACCGGCATAGACAGCCCGGATGCCATTTCACGGTGCGTTTGCGATTCCGTGGTACGAGCACCAATTGCCGACCAGCTAAACAAATCGCCCAGGTATTGCGGGCTATTTGGATCTAACGCTTCCGTCGCCAGCGGAAGCCCCATGCTCACCAGTTCAAGCAGCAATTTACGCGCGATTTGCAGACCGGCTTCGACGTCAAAAGAGCCATCCATATGAGGATCGTTAATTAACCCTTTCCAGCCGACAGTCGTACGGGGTTTTTCAAAATAGACGCGCATCACCAGATAGAGGCTATCGCTGACCTCTGCGGCAAGGGCTTTAAATCGACGAGCGTATTCCAGAGCGGTTTCAGGATCATGAATGGAACAAGGACCACACACCACCAACAGACGAGGATCGCGCCCGGCGATAATATCTGAAATAGTTTTACGCGAATCAGCAATCTGGGCTTCTTGTTGCTGGCTTAATGGAAAAGCGGCCTTCAACTGTTCCGGGGTCATCAGAACCTGTTCGTCGGTAATGTGTACGTTATTCAGCGCGTCTTTTTGCATGATGGCGATCCTGTTTATGCTCGTTTGCGATAGTTGATCCTCAATGAGGATGACGTAACGATAACACAGCGAGTAAAGATTTCAATCCAAATTACGTAAATATTACTTTACAGATACAATTTTAATAAGCTACAAGCCACAAAATTCGTATAAATAAATTTACACCATCATTAAAAACAATCCGCTATGCTTTGAAAAAAGGAGAGAAAATGATGAAAAAATTTATCGGTTCCTTGTTGGCTTTGGTGGTTAGTGGTTGCCAGATTGATCCTTATACTCACGCGCCAAACTTAACCAGCACCGACTGGTATGATGTTGGTATGGAAGATGCAATATCTGGCATTGCCATAAAAGATCGCGATACATTTAGCGATTCACAGGCTGATCGGGGGGTATACCTTAAAGGATATGCCGAAGGACAAAAGAAAACCTGCCAAATCGATTTTACTTATGCCAGAGGGCTTTCCGGTAAAAGTTTCCCTGCCAGCTGCAACAATGTTGAAAATGCCAACCAACTACATGAAGCATGGCAAAAAGGGGCAGATGAAAATGCCAGCACGATGCGATTGAATTAACTGGAGCGCCTCAATAAATTAATCATAAGATTTAACTCATTCAAACTTTAATTCTCATCGTGATGACGCCCGCATAAAAGAATGATATTTTAATGAGCATTCTGAAAAAATTATCGATGCATTTCGAGCGACGGTGGTGAGGATCCCTGAATGCGTTTTTCCCACCGGTTATTTTTACTGCTGATGCCCCTCCTGGCGAGTGCACCATTACTCGCTCAGGAAACCACTAACGCCGCGAAAAATGTGCGTCTGATGGTTTCCGGTATTGTCAGCTACACTCGTTGGCCAGCGTTATCTGGCCCGCCAAAGCTATGTATTTTTTCATCTTCACGTTTTAGTACCGCCCTGCAAGATAATGGCGCGACTTCTTTACCTTATCTGCCCGTCATCATTCACAGCAAACAAGAAGCACTAATTTCAGACTGTAATGGTTTTTATTTTGGCAACGAGTCACCGACATTCCAGATGGAATTAATCGAACAATATCCGTCTAAGGCGTTATTATTAATTGCCGAACAAAATGCAGAGTGCATTATTGGCAGCGCCTTTTGTCTGATTATCAACAATAATGATGTCAGATTTGCCGTCAACCTGGATGCCTTATCGCGTAGTGGTGTAAAGGTCAACCCGGATGTCTTAATGCTCGCTCGGAAGAAAAAAGATGGATAACGATAATTCTCTTAATAAGCGACCAACGTTTAAAAGAGCATTACGCAACATCAGCATGACCAGCATCTTTATCACCATGACGCTGATCTGGCTGCTGCTTTCCGTGACGTCGGTACTGACACTGAAACAATACGCACAAAAAAACCTGGCGCTCACCGCAGCAACCATGACTTATAGTCTGGAAGCAGCGGTTGTTTTTGCCGATGGTTCGGCAGCGACAGAAACCCTGGCCGCACTAGGGCAGCAAGGTCAATTTTCAACCGCTGAAGTACGTGATAATCAGCAAAATATCATTGCATCCTGGCACTACACAGCCAGAGAACCGGGAGATAGATTCAGCAATTTCATTAGCCACTGGCTCTTTCCCGCACCGGTAATTCAGCCCATTCGCCACAATGGAAAAATCATCGGCGAAGTTCAGTTAACCGCTCGCGACAGTTCAATCAGCCATTTCATCTGGTTTTCACTCGCTGTGCTTACCGGTTGTATTCTGCTGGCATCAGGCATTGCAATCACCCTCACCCGCCATTTGCATAACGGACTGGTGGAGGCGCTAAAAAACATTACTGATGTAGTTCATGATGTGCGATCCAACCGCAATTTTTCCCGACGAGTTTCGGAAGAGCGTATCGAAGAATTTCACCGCTTTGCTCTCGACTTCAATAGTCTGCTGGATGAAATGGAAGAGTGGCAGCTTCGTTTACAGGCAAAAAATGCGCAACTCTTACGTACTGCCCTGCATGATCCGTTAACCGGCCTGGCTAACCGCGCTGCATTCCGCAACTGCATCAATACGTTAATGAGTGATTCTGCCGTTCGGGAAACCTCAGCCTTACTTTTTCTTGATGGCGATAATTTTAAATATATCAATGACACATGGGGTCACGCGACGGGTGATCAGGTCTTGATCGAGATAGCAACACGGTTAATGGAATTTAGCGGGAAACGGCATCAAGCGTACCGTATAGGAGGCGATGAGTTCGCCATGATTCTGTATGGCGTACTGTCAGAATATGAAGTACAGCGTATTTGTACTGCTCTCACACAAACCTTTCATCGCCCATTCGATCTCCATAACGGTCACCAGACCAGTATGACCTTAAGTATTGGATACGCTCTGACTCGCGAACACGCTTCTGCGGAAAAATTACAAGAGCTTGCCGATCGTAATATGTATCAGGCCAAACATCAGCGCGCCGAAAAGCTGGTGAAATAACAAGGAAATATCTACATGATAAAGCAACTGGTAGCACCTCTGGTTTTCTCCACTCTGATACTGGCTGGTTGCCAGACTCCACAAGGCAAATTTACCCCAGAGCAAGTCGCTGCTATGCAGTCTTATGGTTTTACTGAATCTGCCGGTGACTGGTCGCTTGGCTTATCCGACACTATTCTGTTTGCTAAAAATGACTACAAACTGCTTCCGGAAAGTCAGCAACAAATCCAGACTATGGCGGCAAAACTGACCTCTACCGGGCTAACACATGCCCGTATGGATGGTCATACCGATAACTATGGTGAAGATAGCTACAACGAAGCCTTATCACTGAAGCGAGCGAATGTCGTCGCCGATGCCTGGGCTGAGGGTGGGCAAATTCCGCGCAGCAATCTCACCACTCAGGGTTTAGGGAAAAAATATCCTATTGCCAGCAACAAGACAGCACAGGGCCGGGCTGAAAACCGCCGCGTTGCGGTGGTAATTAGTGCGCCTTAAATACAATTTCAGTAGATAAAAAAAGGGCCAGCCAATTGGCCAGCCCTTCTTAACAGGATGTCGCTTAAGCGAAATCTTAGTTGAGGCGCTCTTTGATACGAGCAGCCTTACCAGTACGCTCACGCAGGTAGTACAGTTTAGCTTTACGAACAGCACCACGACGTTTGACAGAAATGCTGTCAACTACCGGAGAGTGAGTCTGGAAGACACGCTCAACGCCTTCGCCGTTGGAAATTTTACGAACAGTGAATGCAGAGTGCAGACCGCGGTTACGAATAGCGATAACCACGCCCTCGAATGCCTGCAGACGTTTTTTGGAACCTTCAACAACCCATACTTTCACTTCCACGGTATCACCCGGACGGAAGGAAGGTACGTCCTGCTTCATCTGCTCTTGTTCAAGTTGCTTAATAATGTTGCTCATAATTTAATCTCTTATCCTGGGTAAACTGATATCTCGGGGGCTTACGCCATCCCATCATGTTTATGTTGCCGTTGTGCGTGTTCCGTTTTGAACTCCGCCAGCAACCTTGCTTGCTCTTCAGTCAGAGCCAGGTTTTCCAGAAGTTCAGGTCTTCTAAGCCAGGTACGGCCCAGCGACTGTTTCAAACGCCAGCGACGTATCTCGGCATGGTTGCCCGACAGTAACACTGACGGAACTTCCATCCCTTCTAACACCTCAGGCCGCGTATAGTGCGGGCAATCCAGCAATCCTTCAGCAAAGGAATCTTCCGTTGCCGAGGCTTCATGTCCCAGTACCCCCGGAATAAACCGGGAAACGGAGTCAATCAGCGTCATTGCTGGTAACTCACCACCGCTGAGAACGTAATCGCCGATTGACCATTCTTCGTCAATTTCGGTTTGGATCACGCGCTCATCTATACCTTCGTAGCGACCGCACACCAAAATCAATTTTTGATTCGTTGCCAGTTCGCTGACGCCCGCTTGATCAAGCTTGCGCCCCTGTGGTGACAGATAGATCACCTTAGCGCCTTCACCCGCCGCGATTTTTGCTGCATGAATGGCGTCCCGTAAAGGTTGCACCATCATTAACATCCCCGGTCCGCCGCCGTAAGGACGATCGTCCACGGTACGGTGCCGGTCATGCGTGAAGTCACGTGGACTCCAGCTCTGGATGCTCAGCAGGCCATTTTTCACTGCCCGGCCAGTTACCCCGTAATCGGTAATTGCGCGGAACATTTCAGGAAACAGGCTAATTATGCCAATCCACATAGCGCCGTCTTTTACCGTTTATCCGGTGGTTTAAAAACCAGGATCCCAATCTACTTCGATTGAACGAGTAGTGAGATCGACTTTCTTGATAACCTGCCCATCGAGGAACGGTACGAGACGTTCCTTGATACCAAACGCATCTTTCAGGTTTGCCTTAATGACGAGAACGTCATTAGATCCGGTTTCCATCATGTCGACGACTTTACCGAGATCGTAGCCTTCAGTGGTCACTACCTGACAGCCCATCAGGTCTTTCCAGTAGTAGTCACCCTCTTCAAGCTGAGGCAGCTGCGATGAATCCACGACAATTTCACAATTCGTCAGCAGGTTCGCCGCATCACGATCGTCAACACCTTTCAGCTTGATGATCATGTCCTGATTGTGGTGCTTCCAGCTTTCCAGCTGGACTTGCTGCCACTGACCCGCCTTCTGGATAAACCAGGGCTGATAGTCAAAAATGCTTTCGGCGTCTTCGGTGGAAGAAAACACTCTGAGCCACCCACGAATACCGTAAGACGAACCCATTTTTCCCAAAACGATGGGATCAACAGGTGCTTGCGCGGTGAGTTGTTTGCTCATCATGACCACCGTGACAGATTAAGCTGCTTTGTTTACTTCTTTGATCAGCGCAGCAACGCGATCAGAAATAGTTGCGCCCTGGCCAACCCAGTGAGCGATGCGATCCAGATCCAGGCGAGTGCCTTCTTCTTTTTCGCTAGCGATTGGGTTGAAGAAACCAACGCGCTCGATGAAGCGACCGTTGCGTGCATTACGGCTGTCAGCGACAACAACCTGATAGAACGGACGCTTTTTAGCGCCGTGACGTGCTAAACGAATAGTTACCATAACATCCTCTTGTGTGAATAAAACAACCGGACCCCATCGAGGAACGGAGTCCGGTGTCATATTAAAAGCCCGAAAATTTTACTCATTTTTGCAGAAATTGCAACCAACAGTTGCTAACCCGGCATTAAAAGGCCGCTGGCGGCGCAGCCAGTTTGGTGCCGGAGTGCGCGCAGTCACCGGAGCGTACCCCAGTACGTGAGGATGACGAGCATACCCCGGTGCCAAAATGGCAAATAAGCCAGGCCGATTAGCGGCCTGGGAAGCCTGGGGGCATCATACCCTTCATGCTTCTCATCATCTTCGCCATTCCGCCCTTCTTCATTTTCTTCATCATGCGCTGCATGTCGTCGAACTGCTTCAGAAGACGGTTAACGTCCTGCACCTGCATACCGCAACCGGCAGCGATACGGCGTTTACGCGAACCTTTGATGATTTCTGGCTTAGCGCGCTCTTTCATCGTCATCGAGTTGATGATGGCTTCCATACGCACCAGCACTTTATCATCCATCTGGGACTTCACGTTATCCGGGATCTGCCCCATGCCCGGCAGCTTGCCCATCAGGCTGGCCATGCCGCCCATATTTTTCATCTGGCGCAACTGCTCAAGGAAATCGTTGAGATCGAAGCCATCGCCTTTTTTCAGCTTGCTGGCTAATTTCTCAGCCTGCGCGCGGTCAACTTTGCTTTCGATATCTTCGATCAGCGACAGAACATCGCCCATGCCGAGAATGCGTGAAGCGATACGATCCGGGTGGAACGGCTCCAGCGCCTCTGTTTTCTCGCCAACACCGAGGAACTTGATGGGCTTGCCGGTAATATGGCGAATAGAAAGCGCCGCACCGCCACGCGCATCGCCGTCCACTTTAGTCAACACTACGCCGGTAAGCGGTAACGCTTCATTGAACGCTTTTGCCGTATTGGCAGCATCCTGACCGGTCATGGCGTCAACCACAAACAGGGTTTCAACCGGGTTAATCGACGCATGGACCTGTTTGATCTCATCCATCATCGCTTCGTCAACGTGCAGACGACCGGCGGTATCCACCAGCAGCACGTCGTAGAATTTCAGTTTGGCTTCTTTCAGCGCCGCATTAACAATATCAACCGGCTTCTGACCAACATCTGAAGGGAAGAAATCGACGCCTACCTGTTCGGCCAGCGTCTCAAGCTGTTTGATTGCCGCCGGGCGATAAACGTCGGCAGAAACCACCAGCACTTTCTTCTTGTGCTTCTCGCGCAGGAACTTACCGAGTTTACCCACGCTGGTTGTTTTACCGGCACCTTGCAGGCCCGCCATCAGCACCACCGCAGGCGGTTGCGCAGCCAGGTTCAGGGTCTGGTTCTCTTCGCCCATCGCCGCAACCAACTCGTTACGGACGATTTTGACGAACTCCTGCCCCGGCGTCAGGCTTTTATTAACTTCATGACCAACCGCTTTCTCTTTTACGCGATTGATAAACTCACGCACTACCGGCAGAGCGACGTCCGCCTCCAACAGCGCCATGCGCACTTCGCGCAGCGTATCTTTAACGTTGTCTTCAGTAAGGCGTCCACGGCCACTGATATTGCGCAGCGTGCGCGACAAACGATCGGTTAAATTATCAAACATTGTCTCTCGCCTGGGGTGGAAACGGTTGGCCGCAATCGCGACACATCATCTGTATTTTGCCGCAGTATAACATGAAGGCGTCTTTGTTGTTATGCAACGGTTGGAGCAGCGTTCACCTGACGCTATACTGCTTTTCTTTCTCATTGCTCAAACTGTCGACATCACTATGCCCGTTTTTGCTCTGCTCGCGCTCGTCGCCTACTCCGTCAGTCTCGCGCTGATTGTTCCCGGTCTGCTGCAAAAAAACGGCGGCTGGCGGCGAATGGCTATTATTTCTGCGGTCATCGCGCTGGTCTGCCACGCTATCGCTCTTGAAGCCCGCATTTTGCCTGGCGGCGATAGCGGACAAAACCTTAGCCTGTTGAATGTCGGTTCGCTGGTCAGCCTGATGATTTGTACGGTAATGACCATCGTGGCCTCACGCAACCGTGGCTGGCTGCTGTTGCCG
>NZ_AEJZ01000128.1:0-1347 GCF_000208525.1 Escherichia sp. TW14182 | reverse complement strand
GAATTGTGTAATTTGGTCTTGTGCGCCATCTGTTTTCTCTGCTGGCGCATCTTTGTCAGGTAAAATGGTGTTCAGCCATTTTGGTTGGCATTATTGTTGATACATGCAACTTGTTCAAGTCCGCATAAACTGATACACGATCTCCCTGAGCACTGTTTTCGATACAATTCGCTCATCAGGCCGCAAAGCTCTTACCCTAAGTATGCCCCCTTTTCGATGCCATACAGCCCTGGCCCCATCCGGAAAACAATCCATTTCAGCTACAACCGACATATCGTCACAACGAATAACTGCGTACTTACAATTCGCGGCGATCAACTTCTGCATTGTAAAACCTCTGGTATTGGATAAAACATGGCTGGAATATATCCACTACAAATAACGATTTCACTCCCAAAAAATGCGTATTTCATGAGAAAAAACAATGACTTTTTCTTTCTGTCATTTGTATACTCTAAAAATAGAGTGTTTTTTGAGCTACCATCCCTTAGCAAGCCCCCCTGTATGTATATTGCCCATCCTATTTAATTGTGTCACACTATGTATTACACAACGATATGGAACCAAACATGCGCATTTTCAAAAATGCCTGGTTTGAACGCTTCGCACGAAAAAATCGGATTTCCAATAAAGCTCTGCGAGAAGTCGTGGAACTAGCTGATAAGGGACTCATATCCGCAGATTTGGGTAGTGGTGTCATTAAGCAGCGATTAGCCCGAAGAGGTGGCGGTAAATCAGGCGGTTATAGGACAATAATTTTTTACCGCGTCGCAGAAAAGGCTTTTTTCATCTATGCGTACGCAAAGAATGAGAGAGAAAATATTACAGCCATCGAGGAAAACGCATTTCGAAAAGCTGCGCATCACGTTCTCAATCTTACTGATGAACAACTGGCGCAATTGATCCTGCAGGGTCAGTTTACGGAGGTACCCAATGAGTAAAAATTACCGCAGTGATGCGCTTGCATCCGTACATGAAATGATGGAGTCACTTCAGGATATTGGCGCAGTAACAAAACAAACTATGAGAGAGTTTGATGAACTTTGTCTGCAACCAGCGCCAACAATGTCGCCAGAAAGAATCCGGGCACTTCGCGAGCGCGAGCATCTGTCTCAACCTGTTTTCGCCAGATATCTTAATGTCAGTAAAAACCTCATTTCAGACTGGGAAAGGGGAATAAAGCGCCCTGGTGGCCCTGCCCTTCGTTTGCTTTCTGTGGTTGAGAAAAACGGAATTCAGTCAATCTGTTAATAAAAATTCACCATGAATAGCAAAACCCCGGACCATCAATCCGGGGTTTTTGTTTGTTATCCCCAACGGCAAATCGAATACACCACCAGCGCCACC
>NZ_AEJZ01000129.1:0-5806 GCF_000208525.1 Escherichia sp. TW14182 | reverse complement strand
CTGCCAAGGATTTTAGTGCTTCTTGTAAGGGGCGTGATAGCTGTACAGCCACTGCATCAATTAAATCCATTACAACATCCAGTCCTGTATCTGCTGCTTTAGTTGTCTATGATTTAGATGTTACTTTTAAAAATAGCAAAGGAGAAATGACAACTATTACAACACAACATAAATTTCAACTTAGTTTTAATTCTGATTATGTTCCTAAAGAAGAAAGCCCTACCGATTATAAAGTGGCTTCTGATAAAGATGGTTTTTCAGCACTCGAAAAATTAAAAGATGTTTCTTTATCTTTGGATGAAGTTGCTTCTTTTATTAATCAGTTATTGTTAGATGCATCATCTCAGCCTGGCTATGATGGAATTCCTTTTTCTCCTTCAAATCCTGTTACTGGTTCTGAGATTTCAAAGGTATATCCTGATGCGAATAAACTCAATAAATTTGATTGGTTGTATCCATCACAAAATGGTGTTAATGGCGATATCAATATAAATGTTGATAATTCATCATCTAACCCTGATAGCAAACCTGACATACCTTCTGATGGCGTTATCAATGTTGATTTAGGCGATTATCCTGAACCAACAGAACCTGATATTTCCAATGTTCCTTCTGCATCTGAAATACTTCAGCCTATCGTTGATTTGTTTCCTTTTTTGAAGGGCTTTGATATTTCTAAATCTATGAGAGCATCAGTTTCTTGCCCAACTGCGTCTTTTGAGTTGTTTGATAAGACTTATCATGTTGATACTCAATGTGTTTTGTTTGAGCAGAACAGGGTGTTAATTCAACTTGTATCTTCTATTGTTTGGGCGTTTATATCTCTTAGAATCATTTTGTCTGCGTGAGTTTTCATATGATGATTGCTTTTACTGGCTTGTTCTCTGTATTGTTGTCTTCGCTATTTTCTTTGTTTAAGTTCTTGTTAAGAGGGGTTGTATTTAAGTTTATATTATTTTGGGGTTTATATTTCGTTGTTCATGAATTTATTGCTGTGGTTTCTTCATGGTTGCCTCAATCTAGCGACCTTGAGCAGTTATTTTCTATGCTACCTGATTCTGCTTGGTATTTTTTAGATTTGTTTCAGGTTTCTTATGGGTTATCTGTTGTAATTAGTGCTTTATTGGTTCGTTTTTTTATTCGTCGAGTTCCTTTTATTGGGTGATTTATGGCTATTTCAGCATATGTTGGTGTTCCTGGTAGCGGAAAAACGTATGAGGTTGTGTGCAATGTTATAATTCCTGCTGTTAGTTCAGGAAGGAGAGTTGTTACTAATATTTATGGTTTGAGTGCCGATAAAATTTATGACTATTGTGTTGTTCATAAAAAAACCTCTCAAGATGACTTGGGAGAGGTTATCTTAGTTAGCAATTCTGATGTTCAGGACGAAAAGTTTTTCCCATATAAATTAGATGATGGCTTGTCAGATGATTCTTTTTGTAAGCCGGGTGATTTGATTTGTGTTGATGAGGTTTGGCGCGTATGGGATAACGATAAATCAATACCTGCTTTTCATCGCTCTTTTATTGCTGAGCATCGTCATTTTAATGATGAATCTACAGGTGTTTCATGTGATTTGGTTGTTATTAATCAGTCTGTTTCTAATTTACCTCGTTTCATTAAAGACAGAGTTGAAACAACTTATCGTATGAGCAAATTGGTTGCACTTGGTCTTAGAAATCGTTATCGCGTTGATGTTTTTACTGGCGTTAAGTTATTTAAAACTAATTTGGTTTCCAGTTATCAATGTAAATATAGTTCTTTAATTTTTCCTTTATATAAATCCCATGAGAACGGGCAGGGGACAGAGCTTGTTGTTGATAAGCGTCAAAATGCATTTTCATCTAAAAAAATAATTGTCATATCTGCTTTATTGTTTATATTATTTTGTCTTTCTATTTATTATTTATATCATTTTTTCTCTGGTTTTACTGATGGTAATCAAATAAAAAACAGTACATCTTTGGAGGCTTCTGATGATAGGAATAGTGTGTATTCTAATTCCCCTTCCTCTTTTTCTTCTGGCGTATCTTCTTTATCGACTTCTGTGCCGATTTCAACGCCGCCACGGTCTAAAACTTGGCGAATTTCTGGAAGGATCAACACGGGAAGTGGTGATTTTTATATATTATCTAATAGTGTGGGTGATATTCGTTTTGAGCCTTCTTCTCGATTTAACTTTAGTGGGGCTTTAACTTCTGCTGTTATCGATGGTGAGTTTATTTCTCGTTACACTGGTGAATGATATGTGTAAGTATGTATTTTTGTTTGCTTTGTTTTTTTGTGCCAACTCTTTTGCTGGTAAGGTTTTATTTGAGCTTGACAGGGTTAAATTGCCAATTGCTATAAATATGATTTATTTGGATTTGTTTAATAAGCCTTACATGCTTTCTCCTGAACTTGTTTCTGATGATAGGCTTGTCTCCTTTAGAATTACTGATAATATTGATTCATATGAATTTATTCGTCGCTACCTTAATAACATGAATATCAAAATTTCAACAAAGGGAGGGGTTGATTATTTGTCATCTTTTATTCCTGATAAACCTAAAGAGCCTGTTTTTGATTTTGTTTACATACCTAAATATCGTTCTGTTTCTTATTTGTCTGATATTTTAAGAGGTAGATTTTCAGGGCGCTTTGGTTCTTCTGGTGATATTGGTGATTCATCTCAGCTTTCTGCTGGTCAAGCTAGTTTTGGTTCTGCAAGTGATTTTATGAATCGTTCTGGTGATGTTCTTGTTTATTTTGGTTCTAAATCTGACATTGCAAAAATTAATAAGATACTTCCTCTTATAGATGTGCCTGTTTCCGAGGCTTTAGTCTATGGTTATGTTTTTGAAGTGCAGTCTTCTGAAAAAAACGGTTCTGGATTGGCGCTTGCTGCAAAACTTCTTTCCGGAAAAGTCAATATTGGCATTGGTTCCTCTCAAACCTTTGATAATTTTATAAAAATCAATACTGGATCTCTTGATGCGCTGTATGAGCTATTCAAAACAGATAGTCGTTTTCATGTTGTTAGTTCTCCTCGTTTGCGTGTGCGCAGCGGCTCCAGTGCTTCATTTAGCGTCGGTTCTGATGTGCCTGTTTTGGGGCAGGTTACTTATCAGGGTGAAAGACCGGTTCAGTCTGTTGAGTATCGTTCAAGTGGTGTGATTTTTAATGTTTTGCCATATATTCGCCAGAATTCTATCGATATTGCTATCAGGCAGGAGTTATCTAACTTTGTTAAAACTGATACAGGCGTTAATAACAGTCCCACGTTAATTAAACGTGGTGTTACTACAGATGTTTCAGTTTCTGATGGAGATATTATTTTATTGGGTGGACTTGCTGAAACTAAAGATAGTGATGCTGAAACAGGATTTTCGTTTCTTCCTGGTTTTCTTTCTTCTTCATCAACTGAAAAAACAAAATCGGATATTGTTGTAATCCTTCAGGTTAAGAAAGTATCAGGCTGAGGCAGGCACCGCAGCTCTGCGAGGAGCACGCCGCAGCCTGATACTTATGTTTATTTGTTTGGTTGTGATAAAGGGGTTGTTTGTAAGTTATGTCTATCTTTGGCTTGATGTTAATGAAGATCTGTTTTTATGCCGTCAGGCATGGAAGGCGGCATGATGAGGTTTCATGTTGCTTCGTTGGTTGTCCGCCGATACCAGGGAGAGATTTCATAGTGCGCGGAACAGCGCAACGCGCCCCTGCAAAGCCGGGTTTTCATGGCAGTCATCGAGACGAACGGCGCAAGACGTGAGTCGTTCAGGCAGCTTTGATGCTTGTTGATGGAATTGATTGTTTTCATCGTGCATGACAGAATCTGAAAGCCGGTGGCGGGGTTTCGTTAACTGTGGTGGTTTGTTTCTCCTGGTATCCGGCAGCCTAAAATTCCTCTTTTCGGGCAGATGCACATTGGTGCGCATAATGTATATTATGTTAAATGAGAGATATCAGAATGCCCCTGACCACCGTACCGACCTCATAGCTCTAATGTACATGCTCCCTCCCCACTACCCGACAGGCACTATCAATCGTTTTGCCTCGGGCATTTCTGTTTTGAAATAGCATATCTGGAGGTCTTCAGTATGCACATTTCAATCTCCCTTACCCTTCAGTTATTACGGGAGTTGAAGGAACGACGTTCGCTCCTGCGTTTGTGATGCTTTGAAACTTCAGCATTAAATGACATGACTCCGGCCGAATTAATCCGAAGTCTTCAGAAAGACATTTAACACTGTACTGATTTTAAGATCATAGCCTACATAGGAAAATCAATGGTTGTCCGCCTGCTGGTTACCATATTACCTACTCTATTTTAAGCAGGCTCCAATCAATATGGAGCTAATACAAGATTCTCAACTTTAATCATCCCCTTTTGTTCAATAGAGATAACATCAATTTGTATAACTTCTAGTGAGTATTTTTTACTCAGCAAACTAAGCCATTTCAGCAAATCATCAAAAATGACGGGCTCAATCGCTACCTGAATATTAGCCCCATTTTGTTTTATTTGTCTGATGACAATAGAATGAATCGAAGAAGTAGTGTTGATAATCTGTGAAATCTGCGAAATTGACAAATTGTCAAAGGTTGCTCGTTTTTGTCTGGCGCTGATAATATCAGGCGTTGCTGTTTGAAGGTTTTTGAGCAGAGTGTTTAATTGTTGCAATTCCCTCTCTTGTTGCTCTATACGTATATTCAATGGCTGCCATAATAGCGAATAATATCCTGCGCAAAACATGATTAACAACGCACCGATCAACAGTCCTTTTTCTCTTAGCGAACGACCAACATAGTATTGAGTAACCCAATTTTCTACTGCATTTGACCACCGATCACGGTAGTGATTAAAAAATTGAATGAATTCATGACGTAACACGTTATTTTCTCCGTAACGTTACTGCTCCTGACACATAATTGTCCTCATTTATTAACGCGTCCTGTTGCACAAAAAAATCTACAGCAAGCGCATCTCGCAGTTTGTCGAAGCTGGAGAAGTCTGGAGCACTTAACCTGAAATGCAGTGTCTGATGTTTTTGATCATAAGTGAAACTACGGATTTCTAACTTTGAGAGCGAGGCAGATTTAAGAGCATTAGCAATAACCGACAGATGTTCGAGAAACGTCTTATCAGTTGCTCGAGACCGAGAATTATTGATCGCTGTTATAATCTGTGAGCGCAAATTAACGATTCGCTTTTGCTCCGGAAAAACCGATAAAAATTGTTTCTCAACACGTATACGGCTTTGTATTACCTGCTCATTAATGCTCCATAACGTCACCACACGATCTGCTAATAAACTAACCAGAATCAGGAATACAGGTAAAACTACTGCCCGCCAACGTATCCACTGTTTTTGATAACTGACCCGGGGTTGCCATGGTCCGGTCAGCAAATTCCCTTCAGGTTGACCGTGCTCACAGAGAGAGAGTTCGCTGGTAATTTTCAGTTTTTCACTATCAGTACCAATCCTGGCTGCTACCTCTTGAGCCGATTTCCCGATCACTGTTAGCTGGAGTGGATGGTTTTGAGCACTAATCTGCGCGCGTAATATGTCAGCTATCAGATCTGGGGCACCACTCCATCCCTGGCATATATCGATTCTAGCGATCACTCGGTCAGCATGGAAAATCATATTCCCACAAGGAATGGACATCCAGTCCGGAACGGCAGTTGCATGGTTAATATCATAACATTGCAACCAGTCAACAATATATTTCATATGTTGCTGATGTATTACTGCAACTATTGCCTGTTGTTTTACAGTCCTCAAAATTGCAAAGTGAACCGCCCCGGTTTTCCTGGAGAGTG
>NZ_AEJZ01000130.1:0-20329 GCF_000208525.1 Escherichia sp. TW14182 | reverse complement strand
TCCGTCCATCAGCTCAAACACGCGCTCACCAGCAACAACAGCCTGTTGCAGCATCGCCTGTTGCGTGGTCAGTTCGATTAATGGTTCGTTAAGCCGCCCAAGATAGCTGATAAACGCATACAGCACGCCCACTTCAATGGTGCCGCTGGCGGAGAAGCCAAACAGCATCAACAAGCCACAAAGGATGAGCGACGAAAAAAGGCTCAGTAATGGCCGCAGTAAAAAACCGTCGAGGCGCAGGGTTTGCATCCTCGCCATATAGTGCGACCGACTGGCCTCACCCATGCGTTCACCAAATCGTGCCTGCTGACGGAACTGCTGGATGACGCTCATACCGTTGATGATTTCGTTAAAGCCGTCGTTGATATCCGCCAGATAGGCGCGCACACGGCGGACAATCGGCGTACTGTAACGCTGGTATATCACCATCACCACCAGCACGACCGGAAAAATCATTATCGCCACCAGCGCCATCCGCCAGTCGAGGCTGAACATCGCTACCAGCATCGCGCCCACCAGTGCGGCGCTACGCAGAACGGTTGCCACTACGGTAACGTAGAGGTCGCGGATCACTTCAGTATCATTAGTGACGCGGGAAATCACCTGCCCGACAGGCTGGATATCAAACTCGCTTAATGGCTGGCGTAGCGCAGCATCCATTACATCGGTACGCAACTGTTGTACAACGCCAACTGCCGCCCGATTAAACAGCAGCGACTGTGCGTAGTGCAGTCCAGCGGCAAACAGTTGCAGCCCAACATACGCCGCCGCCAGACCGGCAACCACTTTCAACGGCAGATTATTTTTCGCCACCATATTATCGATGAAATAGCTGATGAGTAGCGGTCCACTGACTTCTGCCGCTGCCGCAACCCACATCATCAGAACCGCAATCCCCAGTGGTTTGCGCCACGGCGAACCATACGCTAACAGGCGTTTGAGAGTCGGCCAGAGTTGGCTAAAACTACGCATCGACGGCCTCCTCACGAATTTCCGGAGCATCGTCAAGCGCCGCCTCCAGTTGTTGATAGCGATACATATCGCGATACCAGCCGCTTTGTTGCGCCAGCGCATCATGATTGCCACGCTGGGCGATATGTCCGTGCTGCATCACAATAATCTCACTGGCCTCCGTCAGCGCAGAAAGACGATGGGCACTGATGATTACTGTTCTTCCCTGCCCCCACTGGCGCAGGTTATGCAGGATCTGATGCTCTGTGCGTCCGTCCACCGCCGAAAGCGCATCATCAAGGATAAGGATTTCTGCGTTGACTAATAACGCACGAGCAATGGATATGCGCTGCTTTTGTCCACCGGAAAGCATCACGCCGCGCTCGCCCACTTCTGTGTCGTAACCTTGCGGCAGACGCAAAATATCGTCATGTACGCTGGCTAATCGCGCTACGTGTTCAATCTCTTGCTGGGTGGCATTCGGGCAACCCAGCGCGATGTTATTCGCCACGGTGTCGGAAAAAAGGAACGGCGTCTGGCTGACCACCGCCAGGCGGCTACGCCAGCTATCGAGTTGTAACTTCGTCAGAGGAATATCATGAAAGCGGATATCCCCCTCGCTGACGTCGAAATGACGCTGAATGAGTGACAGCAGAGTACTTTTGCCAGAACCGGTCGGTCCGCAAATACCCAGCATCTGACCGGGTTTGAGTGCGAAACTGACATTCTCCAGCGCAGGATGATCAGTTTGTGGATAAGTAAACTGGCGAATATTTACATCCAGTTCGCCACGCCCTTGCGGCACTGGTTCGCTACCATCATTCACCACCGGCGCTTCAGCCAGCATCGTCCGAATACGGCTATATGCCGCGCTGCCGCGTTCCACAATGTTAAACATCCAGGCCAGCGCCAGCATCGGCCAAATCATTAACCCCAGATACATCATAAAACTGGTGAGCTGCCCCAGCGTTAAGCTGCCCTGCACCACCATCCAGCTTCCCCCACCAATCGCCAGCAAATTCGCCATGCCAATCGCGATATAGATAGTCGGATCAAAACGGGCATCAATACGCGCCACCCGCATGTTTTTCTTGCCAGTGTCTTCAGCATCTGCGGCAAATAGCGCCGACTGGCGATCTTCCAGACCAAAGGCTTTGATCATGCGGATACTGGTGAGGCTCTCCTGGGTGCGATCGTTGAGACTGGAAAACGCCGCCTGCGCCAGCTTAAAGCGTTCATGCAAAGCATCGCCGTTGCGCTTAATCATGATTGCCATCACTGGCATCGGCAATAGTGCAAATAAGGTCAACTGCCAGCTAATTTGCGTTGACATCATAATCAACACTGCGCAGCCCATCACCAGTGAATCCACTAGCGTCAGCACCCCTTCTCCGGCGGCAAACACGACCCGATCGACGTCATTGGTCGCACGAGCCATGAGGTCGCCCGTGCGATGACGCAGGTAAAACTCTGGATGCTGGCGGCTTAGCTGGCGGTAATAATCTTCACGCAGTTCAACAGCCAGTTGATAAGACGCGCCAAACAGCAGTACGCGCCAGACATAACGCAGGAGATAAACCACGACTGCAATCAGCACCATGGTGGCGATCCACATCAGGATCTGCCCGGTAGTAAAGTGTTGTTCCGTCACGCCATCGACAACAATACCGACCACTTTCGGCGGAACCAGTTGCAGCATCGCGATAATAACAAGCAAGGCCACAGCCCCGAGATAGCGACGCCATTCCCGACGGAAATACCAGCTTAGTTGAGCAAATAATCGCACGCGTTGTGTCCTGACCTGATTCTGGATATTTATTCGATGGGTAAAGAAGTGGTGTATTTAATCTGTTCCATCGCGAAGCTGGAAGTAACGTCCGACAGACCTGGAACGCTGTTTACCAGACGCTTATAAAATTCGTCATAGCGTTTCATATCGGCAACCTGAACACGCATCAGATAATCATATTCACCGGCCATGCGCCAGAACCCCAGCACTTCTGGCATTTCCGTTACCACCGTGACAAAGCGGCAATACCATTCGCTGCTGTGATGTTGCGTTTTAATCAACACAAAAGCAGTCAGCCCGAGGCCAATTTTTTCCGGGTCCAGCAGGGCGACTTTGCCGATAAGGATACCGTCATCCTCCAGCCGTTTCAGACGCTTCCAGCAAGGCGTGGTTGTCAGATTAACGGCTTCTGCCAGTGCCTGCAAAGAGAGGGTGCAATCCTGCTGTAGTAAGGCCAGCAGCTTACGGTCAATTTTATCTAACATAGCCAATCCGCAGAGAATTTTTTTCTCTTTTAATTCTATTTTAAAGACGAAATACCGACAATTTATTCTGTGCGGTTTAAACGCCACTGCACAAAATGACAAATTCAAAGTAAAAAAAACCGGGCGATTGCCCGGCGCTGGAAGAGATCTCGTTATTCGGGGGAATAAGGTAGATGTGGATTGTCCAGCCAGTGCGTCAAATAGTGAGAGACCGCCTGATTTCGGCAATGTCCAATCACCGGTAAATGAGGGAGTTCCGCGCGCAGTTGCGGCATCGCATTGCCCATGATAAAACCGCTACCGACGCTGCCTAACATTTCGCGATCGTTCATCGCATCACCAAAGGCCATGCAGTCGTGCAGTGAAAAACCTAAATGTTGGGTCAGCACCGCCAACGCCGCGCCTTTATTACACCCCACTGGCAGCACTTCCAGGCAATTAATCGCAGAAAAACACAAATGTGCGCGCTCGCCTAATGCTTCGTTTAGTTGGATATGCAAGCGCATAAGATCGTCGTGATCGCCACAGAAACAGATCTTGGTGACGCTGCCGAGTGGCATTTTTTTGACATCGATAATCTGATAACGGAAACCGCTATACACAAATGCCTGCAACAATGCTGGGATCTCTTGCCCGGTAAACCAGCCATTGTCATTGAAGATATGCATACTGGCCTGGGTATCCCATTTCTGGTACAGCACTAATTCCGCCACGTCCGCAGGCAAATCATCACGATGTAAAAGTTCGCCTTCCAGAGAGTGCACACGCGTACCGTTGCCGGTAATTAAATACGCATCCAGCGATAGCACCCCGATAATATGCTGCATCTCCAGCGCATGACGCCCCGTAGCAAAAGTGAGGGTAATATCGCGTTCACGCAGACGCGCCAGAGTCGAGAGGGTTTTCTCACCTAAATGGTGATCAGGCATCAATAAAGTGCCGTCCATATCAAATGCTGCCAGACGAGCCATTTCTTTCTCCACTCTGTGACACGGTTAATGGTGATTGAGTATTACCTGATATATACGGAAGTAATAGTGAATAGTTAAATAATATTGTTCCGGGTTTATATGCGACTGCTAAACCGTCTTAACCAGTATCAACGTCTGTGGCAACCTTCTGCCGGAGAGCCGCAATCCGTCACCGTCAGCGAACTGGCCGAACGCTGTTTTTGCAGCGAACGCCACGTGCGCACCCTGTTACGTCAGGCTCAGGAGTCGGGATGGCTGGAGTGGCAGGCGCAATCAGGACGCGGAAAACGCGGGCACCTGCGTTTTCTGGTGACACCGGGATCCCTGCGCAACGCGATGATGGAACAGGCACTGGAAACCGGAAAACAGCAAGATGTGCTGGAGCTGGCGCAACTGGCTCCTGGTGAACTGCGCACCCTATTACAACCGTTTATGGGCGGGCAATGGCAAAACGATACGCCAACGTTGCGTATTCCCTATTATCGCCCGCTCGAACCGCTACAACCGGGCTTTTTACCCGGTCGTGCCGAGCAGCATCTCGCCGGGCAGATATTTTCCGGTCTGACCCGCTTCGACAATAATACCCAACGCCCGATTGGCGATTTAGCACATCACTGGGAAATCTCTGCTGACGGGCTACGCTGGGATTTTTATCTTCGTTCAACGCTGCACTGGCATAACGGCGATGTGGTAAAAGCAACGCAACTACACCAGCGATTATTGATGCTGCTACAACTGCCAGCGTTGGGGAAATTATTGACTAGCGTGAAGCGTATTGAAGTCACCCATCCGCAGTGTCTGACCTTCTTTTTACATCGCCCTGATTATTGGCTGGCACACAGGCTGGCGAGCTATTGTAGTCATCTGGCGCATCCGCAATTATCGCTGGTGGGAACCGGTCCTTTTCGCTTAACAAAATTCACAACAGAACTGGTGCGACTCGAAAGCCATGATTATTACCATTTACGTCACCCACTGCTAAAAGCGGTTGAGTACTGGATAACCCCACCACTTTTTGAAAAAGATTTGGGAACCAGTTGTCAGCATCCAGTACAAATCACCATCGGTAAACCTGAAGAGTTGCCACGGGTCAGCCAGGTCAGTAGCGGCATCAGTTTAGGTTTTTGCTATTTAACGTTGCGCAAAAGCCCCCGCCTTTCCCTCTGGCAGGCGCGAAAAGTGATTTCCATTATCCATCAATCCGGTTTACTACAAACGTTAGAAGTCGGAGAAAACCTGATCACTGCCAGTAATGCATTGCTGCCTGGCTGGGCTATTCCACAATGGGATGTACCGGATGAGGTCAAATTACCGGAAAACCTGACGTTGGTTTATCACCTGCCAGTGGAACTTCATGTAATGGCAGAACAATTACGAACGACGCTGGCAGCAGAAGGTTGCGAATTAACGATTGTTTTTCATAACGCGAAAAACTGGGACGACACGACCCCGCTGGCACAGGCAGATTTGATGATGGGCGACAGGCTAATTGGCGAAGCGCCGGAATATACTCTGGAGCAATGGCTGCGTTGCGATCCACTCTGGTCATATGTTTTCGACGCTTCAGCATATGCACATCTGCAATCGACACTGGATACCGTGCAGTTGATGGCTGATGAGGAAAAGCGGAATAACGCGCTGAAAACTGTGTTTAGCCAGTTAATGGAAGATGCAACGCTGACGCCGCTGTTCAATTATCACTATCGCATTAGCGCCCCGCCCGGAGTGAACGGTGTGCGGCTAACACCGCGCGGCTGGTTTGAATTTACCGAAGCCTGGCTTCCCGCGCCATCGCAATGAAGCACTGGTCGGGGTTAACCGCAGGCGTTACCATAACGCTTTTATCGATTTAGCAGGATTATCTATGAAACGTGCCGTCGTTGTGTTTAGTGGAGGTCAGGATTCCACCACCTGTCTGGTACAGGTATTGCAGCAATATGATGAAGTCCATTGCGTGACGTTCGATTACGGTCAGCGCCATCGCGCAGAGATTGACGTGGCACGCGAACTGGCATTGAAACTGGGTGCACGCGCGCATAAGGTGCTGGATGTGACGCTACTCAACGAGCTGGCGGTCAGCAGCCTGACGCGTGACAGCATTCCGGTGCCTGATTATGAACCTGAAGCCGATGGTATCCCGAATACGTTTGTCCCAGGGCGTAATATTCTGTTCCTGACGCTGGCGGCGATATATGCGTATCAGGTTAAAGCAGAAGCAGTGATCACCGGCGTCTGCGAAACGGATTTCTCCGGTTACCCGGATTGTCGCGATGAGTTTGTGAAAGCACTGAACCATGCCGTCAGTCTGGGCATGGCGAAAGATATTCGATTTGAAACGCCGCTGATGTGGATTGATAAAGCGGAAACCTGGGCGCTCGCGGATTATTACGGCAAACTGGATTTAGTGCGTAACGAAACGCTGACCTGTTATAACGGCATTAAAGGCGATGGTTGTGGTCATTGTGCTGCATGTAATCTGCGCGCTAACGGATTGAATCATTATCTGGCCGACAAACCGGCGGTGATGGCAGCGATGAAGCAGAAAACCGGGTTGCAGTAATTATTCGTGGTGTCGCCGGATGCGGCTTGAGCATCCGGCCAACAAAACGTTTACTGAACCATCAGATCCAGTTTTTCGCGCAGTTCCCCTTCCAGAGCTAATGCTTTCTGCGTTTTGAGATCGATACAAACAAACGTGATAAGTGCATCCGCCACCACCTGCCCTTCCGGCTCAAGAGTGATGACCTGACTCAAAATGCCGCTTTTACCATTTAATTGCTGTAACTGGCTGGTAATGGTTAACAAGTCACTTAATACCGCCGGGCGGCGATAGTTGATATTGATATTGACCACCACGAAAGCGATGTTATGGGCAGTCATCCATTGAAAGCTGTCGCTATTTTCCAGCCCATCCCAGCGGGCTTCTTCGAGAAACTCAAGGTAGCGGGCGTTGTTGACGTGTTGGTAGACGTCGAGATGATATCCACGAACTTTGATTTGTGTTTGCATAGCGCAATAACCTTACGTTGTTGTTATAAGAACTGTTATAAGTACAGAGGTCATAACTGGTATGACCTCTTCAGTCTGGCAAAAAATTGCCACTATGCAAATTAATTACAGGGTTAATACCGCCAGATTACGTTCCACCAGCGAATTGCCCATTCCCGGCACCTGTTTTAAATCCTCCACCGTTTTAAACGGGCCGTACTCTTCGCGATAACTGACAATTGCCTGCGCTTTCTTCAGACCAACGCCATTCATCGCGCGGGCTAGCTCTTCCGCGCTGGCATTATTAATGCTGACCCTGGTGCCTTCTTCGTCACTGGCTTTCGCCGGTACTGCCGCTTTGCTTTGTGCTGCAGGAGCTTCCGCTTTGGTTTCTACCGCTGCCGGTTTCACCGCAGGAGCTGCCGCCAGCGCGCTATGAGACATTCCGGCACAGGCCAGAGACAGGGTGATGAGCAGTGCTTTAATTCCGTGTTTCATACTGTTTTCTCCTTGTTTGTTAACAGTGGAATCACCTTAACGGCAGCGAAAACAGTAAACAAATGGCAATGTTCAGAAATGGAAAAGGCCGCGAAAGCGACCTTTTCTTGTTACAGCTGCAAAGCATTTTTTTGCGAGGCGGCTTCCGGATTATTGCTGTTCCAGCGCATCGCCAATTTTGATTTTCGCCTCTTTACGCAGGTTACTCATCAGAGCTTCAAAGACGATTTGTGCGTTGTTCTGGGTGATGCCCTGCACCATCGCTTTTTTCTGATCTTCCGGCATAGAACCTTGTTTCACTTCGTCCAGCGCCAGCAGAACCACATTACCTTGCATATCGGTCGCCATACCGTAGCTTGGTTTGTCTTTCGCTGGCAGTGGCAGTGCAAACGCCGCCTGGCTAATCGGGTCACGACCGGAACGGCTTAAGGTTTTCGGCTCGCCAAATTTCAGACCGGCAGCCTGCATAGCTTCCGCACCTTTGCCCGCTTTCAGCTCAACCAGCAGTTTTTCAGCATCCACTTTCGCCTGTTGCTCAGCTTTGTTGTGCTGAACCAGTGCCTTAACTTGTTCCTGAACATCTGCCAACGGTTTCACCGCTTCCGGTTTGTGCTCGCTGATGCGCAACACGAATGCGCGATCGCCGTCTACGGTGATAATGTCAGAGTTGATGCCCGGCGCGCCGTTTTCACCTACCAGACCGCCGTTAAAGATAGCATCTGCAACCGGCTTGAAGTTCAACTCTTCCGGCAGGTTATCTTTGCTGAACCAGCCAGTCTGGGTAGCTTTAACGCCCGCAGCCTGCTCTGCGCCAGCCAGAGATTCGGTGTCATTGCTTGCCGCATCGCTCACTTTCTGCTGCAGCGCGTAATATGCATCGAGGGCTTTTTCGTGTTTCACTTTCGCCGCGATATCGTCACGCACTTCGTCTAACGACTTCACTTTTGCCGGCTGAATATCATCCAGACGCACAATCAGGAAACCGACCGAAGATTTGATGACGCCAGACAGTTGGCCTTTTTCTTTCAGACCGGCATTTTTCAGTTCATCCGGGATAGTGGCATCTTCTAACCACCCCATATCGCCGCCGTTACGGGCAGAGATAATATCGGCAGATTTTTCTTTGGCTAACGCAGCAAAATCACCACCTTTATTCAGCTCCTCAAGTACTGCTTTCGCTTCATCTTCAGTTTTAGTCTGGATGATGCTGTAGCGAGTACGCTGTGGCTGGGTGAATTGATCCTGATGCTGATCGTAGTAGCTCTGGATATCCGCATCGCTAACTGGTTGCTGCATCGTTGCGGCATCCAGCTTGATGTAGCTCACGCGGAATTGTTCCGGAGTCATGAAATTGTTTTTATTTTGCTCGTAGTAGCTGGCGATTTCTGGTTCGGTCACAGCTTGTTTAGCCGCCAGCGCGTTAACATCGATAGTCGCTTCACGCACTACACGTTGTTGAGCGACCAGCGCAGCCAGTTCGTCGGTTTCACCTTTCAGCATAAAATCGGTGCCCGCAACGCCGTTAATCAGCTGCTGGGTAGTGAGCTGATTACGCAGTGCCTGCGCGTACTGATCGGCACTCATCCCCATCTGGTTGAGGATACCGTTATAGCGGCTGTTATCGAACTTGCCGTCAACCTGAAACGCTGGGGTTGCGAAAATCGCCTGTTTAACCTGCTCATCGCTGATACTCAGTTTTAGTTCGCGAGCGTACTGATCCAGCAGCGCCTCGTCGATCAGACGATTCAGCACCTGTTGACGCAGGGTTTTCATATAGCCTTCGTTCGCCGCCAGCTCAGAGTATTGATCGCCCAACTGTTGCTGCATACGATTACGCTCGCTGTTGAAGGCGTTCTCGAACTGCCCACGGCTGATTTCCTGGTCATTCACTTTTGCGGCGTAGTTATTGCCTGCGCCAATCAGGTAACCACTCACGCCGGTCAATATGAACGACACGATAATGATACCGAAAATAATCTTGAGCACGAGACTGTTTGCAGCCGTGCGTAAGCTGTCCATCATGGTGTAACAACACTCCGCTGTAGATGACTGTGTACCTCACGCAACATATCGCTGCGCGCAAAGGCCTATTGTGACAAGAAACGGGGGCAATTGTCAGCCCACAACTCGCAGAAAGTCACGCAATACAAATAAAAAAGGCACATCAGTAGATGCGCCCTTGAACTTCGTCACATCCCCAATGGGGATAATCCTTAGTTTACCGCGTCTTTCAGTGCTTTACCTGCACGGAAGCTCGGTACTTTAGCTGCAGCGATGGTGATCTCTTTACCGGTCTGCGGGTTGCGACCAGTACGGGCGGCACGCTCTTTAACGGCAAAAGTACCAAAACCTACCAGTGCTACATCATCCCCTTCTTTCAGGGATTCAGTTACGGAAGCAATAATAGCATCTAACGCACGGCCAGCCGCAGCTTTAGAGATATCAGCCCCTGCAGCAATCTTGTCAATCAATTGAGATTTATTCACTCTTCTCTTCCTCTTTATAATTTATCCCGCACTTGAATCCTTCAACGTGCGAACGCGCAGCAGTTATATCAGGCCAGCCATCCCCTTACAACACCCCTTAATAAGGGCAAGCCTAATCCGCCCTCTAACTTAACGAGACAAAAAAAGGCTGGCAAGTCCGAATTGGCCCGCCAGCCCTCTTTTTATTAGTGCAATTTGCGCAAGGTCACTATTTTGCAGTCACAACCTGCATACCAGACGGTTCATTTTGCAGCGCCAGAGTCAGAACTTCCTCAATGCGCTTCACAGGATGAATGTCCAGATCGGCAATCACGTTGTCCGGAATCTCTTCCAGATCGCGTTTATTTTCGAACGGAATTAACACTGTTTTAATCCCGCCGCGATGTGCCGCCAGCAGTTTTTCTTTCAAACCACCGATTGGCAACACCTGACCACGCAGAGTAATCTCGCCAGTCATCGCCACATCGGCACGAACCGGGTTACCGGTCAGGCAAGAAACCAGCGCGGTGCACATGGCAATACCGGCACTCGGACCATCTTTTGGCGTCGCACCTTCCGGTACGTGCACGTGGATGTCGCGTTTTTCGTAAAAATCAGGGTTGATCCCCAGTTTTTCCGCACGCGCACGAACCACCGTTAACGCCGCCTGAATGGACTCCTGCATGACTTCACCCAGCGAACCGGTATAGGTCAGTTTACCTTTGCCCGGTACACACGCGGTTTCGATGGTCAGCAAGTCACCGCCCACTTCCGTCCACGCCAGACCCGTTACCTGACCGACACGGTTTTCGTTATCCGCGCGACCATAGTCGAAACGCTGAACACCGAGGTAGTCATGCAGGTTATCGCCGTTAATTTCGATATGTTTTAGAGACTTATCGAGCAGTAACTGCTTAACCGCTTTACGGCACAGTTTGGAGATTTCACGCTCCAGACCACGCACGCCCGCCTCACGGGTGTAGTAACGAATAATGCCGATAATGGCGCTATCGTCGACGGTCAACTCACCTTTTTTCAGCGCATTACGTTCAATCTGCTTCGGCAGCAGGTGACGTTTGGCGATGTTCAGTTTTTCATCTTCGGTATAACCGGAGAGGCGAATCACTTCCATACGATCCAACAGCGGTGCCGGAATGTTCATGGAGTTCGACGTCGCGACAAACATCACGTCGCTAAGGTCGTAATCCACTTCCAGGTAGTGGTCGCTGAACGCTACGTTCTGCTCTGGATCCAGCACTTCAAGCAGTGCGGAGGCCGGATCGCCACGCATGTCAGAAGACATTTTGTCGATCTCATCGAGCAGGAACAGCGGGTTTTTAACGCCCACTTTCGCCATTTTCTGGATCAATTTACCCGGCATAGAACCGATGTAAGTACGGCGGTGACCACGGATTTCCGCTTCATCACGCACGCCGCCTAGCGCCATACGGACATATTTACGTCCGGTAGCTTTGGCGATGGACTGCCCCAGAGAAGTTTTACCTACCCCCGGCGGCCCAACCAGGCAAAGGATCGGCCCCTTGATTTTGTTGACACGACTTTGAACCGCAAGATACTCAAGGATGCGATCTTTCACGCGCTCCAGACCATAATGGTCGGTATCAAGGATTTCTTGCGCCTGACGCAGGTCTTTTTTGACCTTGCTACGCGCATTCCACGGCACCTGCACCATCCAGTCGATATAGCCACGCACCACGGTCGCTTCTGCCGACATCGGAGACATCATTTTCAGCTTCTGCAGTTCTGCTTCCGCTTTCTCTTTTGCCTCTTTCGGCATTTTCGCCGCGTCGATTTTGCGCTTCAGGGCTTCGTTTTCGTCCGGCGCATCGTCCATTTCGCCGAGTTCTTTCTGAATAGCTTTCATTTGCTCGTTCAGATAGTACTCACGCTGGGATTTCTCCATCTGCTTTTTGACGCGGTTGCGAATGCGTTTCTCAACCTGCAGCAGATCGATTTCCGATTCCATCATCGCCATCAAATATTCCAGACGTTCGTTAACGTCGGACATCTCAAGAACGGACTGTTTGTCAGCCAGTTTCAGCGGCATATGCGCGGCAATAGTATCCGCCAGCCGCGCCGGATCGTCGATGCTGTTCAGCGACGTCAGCACTTCTGGTGGGATTTTTTTGTTCAGCTTGATGTAGCCTTCGAACTGGCTGATTGCGGTACGCACCAGCACTTCCTGTTCCCGCTCATCAATGGTCGGCGACTCCAGATACTCCGCCTTCGCAGAAAAGTGTTCGCCATTGTCAGAGAGCGCAGAAATACGCGCGCGCTGTAACCCCTCAACCAGCACTTTGACGGTGCCGTCAGGCAGTTTCAGCATCTGCAATATAGAGGCCACGGTCCCGACAGTGAAAAGATCGTTTACACCCGGCTCATCCGTTGAAGCTTCTTTCTGCGCGACCAGCATAATTTTTTTATCATGGTCCATCGCCGCTTCCAGACAACGGATAGACTTTTCCCGCCCAACAAATAAGGGGATGACCATGTGCGGATAAACCACCACATCGCGCAGCGGCAATACGGGGATTTCAATGCGTTCAGAACGCTCAGGATTCATAGAGCTCTCTCTTAGTTTAATTTCCGCCAGGTAATCAGATGACACGACTGTGCTTCACGCCATCTATTAACATGTACGTCAGTATATGGGGATGTTTCCCCCACATTCAACGCCGAGAATAGAGGAAAAATTAAAGGGGAGATAAAATCCCCCCTTTTTGGTTAACTAATTGTATGGGAATGGTTAATTATTCACCAGATGCCTGCTGAGCTTCCGGCTTGCCAGAAATCAGCAACGGTTTGCTTTGCCCATCAATTACCGACTCGTCGATAACCACTTTTTCGACATCTTCCATGGACGGCAGATCGTACATGGTATCGAGCAGCGCAGCTTCTACGATGGAGCGCAGACCACGAGCACCGGTTTTACGCGCCATCGCTTTCTTAGCGATAGCATCCAGCGCCTCGTCACGGAATTCCAGATCCACGCCCTCAAGATTAAACAGCGCCTGATACTGCTTGGTCAGGGCGTTTTTCGGCTCTTTGAGGATCTGAATCAGGGCTTCTTCGCTCAGTTCATTCAGCGTTGCGACAACTGGCAGACGACCGATGAACTCAGGGATCAGACCAAACTTAATCAGATCTTCTGGTTCAACCTGCGCCAGCAGTTCACCTTCGCTTGCTTTGTCAGATTTCGCTTTTACCGTCGCGCCAAAACCAATGCCGGAGCCGGTTTCTACACGATGGGAAATGACTTTATCCAGACCAGCGAACGCACCACCACAGATAAACAGGATCTTAGAGGTATCTACCTGCAAGAATTCCTGCTGCGGATGCTTACGTCCCCCCTGCGGTGGGACGGCGGCAACCGTACCTTCGATCAGTTTCAACAGTGCCTGCTGTACGCCTTCACCGGAAACGTCTCGGGTAATAGAAGGATTGTCCGACTTACGAGAAATCTTGTCGATTTCATCGATGTAGACAATCCCACGCTGTGCTTTCTGTACGTCGTAATCGCACTTTTGCAACAGCTTCTGAATGATGTTTTCAACGTCTTCGCCCACATAACCGGCTTCGGTCAGCGTGGTCGCGTCGGCCATGGTGAATGGGACGTCCAGCAGACGCGCCAGAGTTTCGGCCAGCAGCGTTTTACCGGAACCCGTCGGACCGATCAGCAGAATGTTACTTTTGCCCAACTCGACGCCATTGCTGGTATCGCCGTTGCGCAGACGTTTGTAGTGGTTGTATACCGCGACCGCCAGCACTTTTTTCGCCTGTTCCTGACCGATAACGTAATCGTCCAGGTGGTTGCGAATTTCATGCGGCGTCGGTAGCGCACTGCGTTCACGATGCGGTGCAACTTCTTTAATCTCTTCGCGAATGATGTCATTACATAAATCAACACATTCGTCGCAGATATACACGGATGGACCGGCAATCAGCTTGCGCACTTCATGCTGGCTTTTGCCGCAAAAAGAGCAATACAGCAATTTGCCTGAGCCATCTTTGCGTTTATCTGTCATGGGTCAAAACCTCTTCTTTGTTCTTTGTGCCGCACACGACGACGCAAATGCCATTCTCAGGCGCAAGCCGCTTACAGCGTTGTGCCGCCCTGGATAAGTATAGCGGCACAGTTGCGCCTCTGGCATCAATTACGATGGGTCAGAATCGAATCGACCAGACCGTATTCCACCGCTTCAGGGGCGGAAAGGAAGCGATCGCGCTCGGTATCACGTTCAATCTGTTCTAATGATTGACCCGTATGAAGCGCCATAAGTTCATTCATGCGCCCTTTAACTTTCAGAATTTCACGGGCATGAATTTCGATATCGGTCGCCTGGCCCTGATAGCCGCCCAACGGCTGGTGAATCATCACGCGCGAATTCGGCAGGCAGAAACGTTTACCTTTTGCCCCTGCGGTCAGCAAGAAAGCGCCCATCGAGGCCGCCTGGCCCATACAAATGGTGCTGACATCAGGCTTGATAAACTGCATGGTGTCATAGATAGACATCCCGGCAGTGATCACCCCGCCTGGGGAGTTAATGTACAGATAGA
This sequence comes from Escherichia sp. TW14182, assembly GCF_000208525.1. Taxonomy (NCBI): domain Bacteria; kingdom Pseudomonadati; phylum Pseudomonadota; class Gammaproteobacteria; order Enterobacterales; family Enterobacteriaceae; genus Escherichia; species Escherichia sp. TW14182. The sequence goes on along the minus strand of NZ_AEJZ01000130.1, from coordinate 5,604 downwards.
TATCTTTTTCTGGATTTTCTGCTTCCAGGAACAGCATCTGCGCCACAATCAGGTTAGCCATGTGGTCTTCAACCTGGCCAGTCAGAAAAATGACGCGTTCCTTAAGTAGACGAGAATAGATATCAAAAGAGCGCTCACCGCGTGAGGTCTGTTCAATGACCATCGGCACCAGCGCCATATGGGGTGCAAAGTTATCTCGTTCGCCGCTGTATGACATTTCCGTCTCCTGGATAAAATTGAAAAAACCTGCTGTACCGATTGTAACCTTATGGACGGATTATCAGCTAGTCCCTGTGTTATGGGTACGGCATCACCATATTTCAAGCATAACAATCTTTTGTTGTTACGCTAACACCGAAAGAGGCTTTTCGCACGGTTCCATGCAAAATTCATGACAAAAAAAAAGCCCACCACCTGGCGGTGACGGGCCTTTGTGCGAATTTAGCGCGTTATGCTGCGTAAATTACGCCTGCTGGTTCATCAGCTCGTTGAAAGTGGTTTCTTTTTCAGTCACTTTCGCTTTCGCCAGTACAGCTTCAACAGCCTGTTCTTCCAGAGCAACATTGCGCATGTTGTCCATCAGTTCTTTGTTTTTGCTGTAGAATTCGATAACTTCTTTCGGATCTTCGTACGCAGAAGCCATCTCTTCGATCAGGCCTTTCACGCGCTCTTCGTCAGCTTTCAGCTCGTTGGCGCGAATAACTTCGCCCAGCAGCAGGCCAACAACTACGCGGCGTTTAGCCTGTTCTTCGAACAGTTCGCGTGGCAGTTCCAGAGCTTGTTTTTCGTTGCCACCGAAACGCTGTGCAGCCTGGCGACGCAGAACGTCGATTTCGCTATCGATCAGCGCAGCCGGTACGTCGATGTCGTTAGCTTTTACCAGACCTTCGATCGCCTGAGACTTAACGCGGTTACGGATGGCGCTCTTCAGCTCGCGCTCCATGTTTTTACGCACTTCAGCGCGCAGACCTTCTACGGAACCATCTTCAACGCCGAAACGTTTGATGAATTCAGCAGTCAGTTCCGGCAGTTCACGCTCTTCAACTTTCTTCAGGTTGATAGCAAATTTCGCTGCTTTACCTTTCAGGTTTTCTGCGTGGTACTCTTCCGGGAAGGTCACGTCGATGGTGAACTCTTCGCCCGCTTTGTGGCCTTTGATACCGTCTTCAAAGCCCGGAATCATACGACCCTGGCCCATCGCCAGTACGAAATCAGACGCTTTACCGCCTTCGAACTCTTCGCCGTCTACAGAACCAGTGAAGTCGATGGTCACACGGTCTTCTGCTTCAACAGCGCCGTCTTTTTCTTTCCAGGTCGCCTGCTGTTTACGCAGAGTATCTAACATACCGTCAACGTCAGCGTCGGTCACTTCAACGATCGGTTTTTCAACTTCAATCGCTTCCAGACCCTGCAGTTCAACTTCCGGATAAACTTCAAACTCTACAGAGTAGGTGAAGTCTTCACCCAGCTTGTATTCGCCCGGAACGTAAGTCGGTGCGCCAGCCGGATTGATTTTTTCTTTAATGATGGCGTCAATGAAGTTACGGCTCATCAGGTCGCCCAGAACGTCCTGGCGTACAGACGCGCCATAACGCTGAGCAACGATATTCATTGGCACTTTGCCTTTGCGGAAGCCGTCAATACGTACTTTTTTCGCAACGTTGACCAGCTCGCTTTTAACAGCGGTCTCGATGCTGTCAGCAGCGATAGTAATCGTTACACGGCGGCCAAGGCCTTGAGTGGTTTCAACTGAAACTTGCATCTTGTTACCTCAAAAAATCACAGTGCTCGGTCAACTCTTACCCCGCAAGCACAGGTTGTTGGCTTCGCGGAACCGGGATGTTCTTATAATCAATCACATTCCCTGTTACCAGAATCATCCCGAAAGCATTCAAATAGGACGCGGCATTATAGCGGCATCACTTTTATGAGTCGAGAACGGTTATTGCGCGCTGCCGCGTATTTTTTCACAATTCTCAGGTAATTTTCGTCTGAATGCTGGGCAAAAAGCGCAAAATCCAGACAAAACAAAACGGCCCGCAGGCCGTTTTTCATAAAATCTTTAACAACATACTGGAAAAACGCTAACTGTTGCAAATGCGTTTAGGCAATGCTTCCAGCTCCACGACAGGGAGGAGAAGCAAAGATGGTATCCTGCAATCCTTCCCACTCTTTAATGGTATAAGTATGCAGAGCCAGCGCATGAACGGTAGTAGAGAGTTCCTCCGCTAAAGTACTGTAAATCATTCGATGACGATTCAGAAAACGTTCACCCATAAAACGATCGCTGACCAGCACAACTTTAAAATGGCTTTCAGAGCCGGCTGGGACATTGTGACGATAGCTTTCATCCACAACTTCGAGGAATACGGGTTGGAACGCCGTCCTTAATTTTTCTTCTATCCGCTCACGTATCATCATGAAATATCTCCTCCGACAACGCTGAGATGTCACCCATCCCTTTAAATACTAGCCGCTTTAACCGTTTCCATTACAGCTTAACAACAAATAATTAGCTTTCATCCTATTTTTTCTGTCAAGCGTATGAAGTTTACTGATTTAAAGATTGATTCACCGGCTTCACATCGGTGTTTCTTTTACCCAAGGCGATTATTTCGTCAACATAATGAATTTACATGTCTTACCCACTTCCCCTCGTCGTTGGCGATGTTATGATGGCGGGAATCTTTACCAAACACGCTAAAAAGTCTCTGAGAGCCAGAACATGTTCAAAAAAATCCTCTTCCCGTTAGTTGCTCTGTTTATGCTTGCAGGATGTGCAAAACCGCCAACAACCATTGAAGTTTCTCCGACGATGACGCTGCCACAGCAAGATCCTAGTCTGATGGGCATCACCGTTAGCATTAATGGTGCCGATCAGCGTACCGATCAGGCGCTGGCAAAAGTCACCCGCGATAATCAAATCGTTACCCTGACCGCTTCCCGCGATCTGCGTTTCCTGCTGCAAGAAGTGCTGGAAAAACAGATGACCGCTCGCGGTTATATGGTTGGCCCGAATGGCCCGGTTAATCTGCAAATCATCGTTAGCCAACTGTATGCCGACGTGTCCCAGGGCAACGTGCGCTACAACATTGCTACTAAAGCAGATATCGCCATCATTGCCACCGCGCAGAATGGCAACAAAATGACTAAAAACTATCGTGCCAGCTACAACGTTGAAGGTGCATTCCAGGCCTCCAACAAAAACATTGCCGATGCGGTTAACAGTGTGCTGACCGACACCATTGCTGATATGTCTCAGGACACCAGCATCCACGAATTTATCAAGCAGAACGCACGTTAATTTCTGCCCTCTGGCCCGGTGTAAATCGGGCCTGTAGACGCCCATGTCCAGTCAATATTTACGTATTTTCCAACAGCCACGTTCAGCTATTTTGCTGATCCTGGGTTTTGCTTCCGGGCTGCCGCTCGCCCTGACATCCGGCACCTTACAGGCGTGGATGACCGTCGAGAATATCGATCTTAAAACCATTGGTTTCTTCTCTCTGGTGGGTCAGGCATACGTCTTTAAATTCCTCTGGTCGCCGCTGATGGACCGCTATACCCCGCCGTTCCTCGGTCGTCGACGCGGCTGGCTGCTCGCTACGCAAGCGTTGCTGTTACTGGCGATTGCGGCGATGGGGTTTCTCGAACCGGGTACTCAACTTCGTTGGATGGCGGCACTGGCGGTGGTTATCGCTTTTTGCTCCGCTTCTCAGGATATCGTCTTTGATGCATGGAAAACGGATGTGCTTCCTGCGGAAGAACGTGGCGCAGGTGCAGCAATCAGCGTGCTGGGTTACCGTTTAGGGATGCTGGTTTCTGGTGGTTTAGCCTTATGGCTGGCAGATAAATGGCTGGGCTGGCAAGGCATGTACTGGTTGATGGCGGCTCTGCTGATCCCCTGTATTATCGCAACGTTGCTTGCGCCAGAACCAACCGACACTATTCCTGTTCCCAAAACACTAGAACAAGCCGTTGTAGCACCGTTACGTGATTTCTTCGGTCGCAATAACGCATGGCTGATTCTGCTTTTAATCGTGCTGTATAAGCTGGGCGATGCTTTCGCCATGAGTCTGACTACCACCTTTTTGATTCGCGGCGTCGGGTTTGATGCCGGTGAAGTAGGCGTGGTTAACAAAACGCTCGGTCTGCTGGCGACCATCGTCGGCGCGTTGTACGGTGGTATTCTGATGCAGCGTCTTTCGCTGTTCCGTGCATTACTGATTTTCGGCCTTTTACAAGGTGCGTCCAACGCCGGTTACTGGCTGCTTTCGGTGACTGATAAGCATCTCTACAGCATGGGCGCAGCCGTCTTTTTCGAAAACCTGTGTGGCGGGATGGGCACATCGGCATTTGTGGCGCTGTTAATGACGCTGTGTAATAAGTCATTCTCCGCTACTCAGTTTGCCCTGCTCTCGGCGCTTTCCGCTGTCGGACGGGTATATGTCGGCCCCGTGGCGGGCTGGTTTGTTGAATCACACGGCTGGCCGACGTTTTATCTGTTCTCTGTTGCGGCCGCTGTACCAGGGCTTATTTTGCTGCTGGTTTGTCGCCAGACGCTTGAATATACACGGGTCAACGACAACTTTATCCCACGAACCGAATATCCGTCAGGTTATGCTTTTGCCATGTGGACACTGGCGGCGGGCGTCGGTCTGTTAGCCGTGTGGTTACTGCTGTTGACAATGGACGCGCTGGATTTGACCCACTTCTCTTTCCTGCCTGCGCTGTTGGAAGTCGGCGTTTTAGTCGCCCTGGGCGGCGTCGTGCTTGGTGGTTTTCTGGATTATCTGGCGCTACGAAAAACGCATCTGACGTAATCTGTGAATATAATTTAGCTGTAGTAATCACCCGGCGTAATTATTACGGCTAAATAAACATCAGCATTGCTTAATAATATTTGTTCTTTTGTGCGGCTTAGATTTCTGAAATTATTGACTGAATCTATATGTTTTATTTTTTACACGATTCAGCTAATGACTCTTTATTTCCCTACGCCTGATTTGTCACCTCAATGATGATTATTTGTTAAATAATTGTTTTATTTTGAGATTGGTTATACCAATTGCCATCCCCACCCCCTTCTGTAGTCCCCTTTCGTTATAACGCCCTTTTGTAACAGCTTCTTAAAATCAACCTGATATGTTTTGCAACATATGTGACCTGACAGTCAAATCCAGGTAACAGGAATTTAATCATGTTTACAGTAATGTAACCTTCCCGTAAAATGCCCACACACTTTAAACGCCACCAGATCCCGTGGAATTGAGGTCGTTAAATGAGACTCAGGAAATACAATAAAAGTTTGGGATGGTTGTCATTATTTGCAGGCACTGTATTGCTCAGTGGTTGTAATTCTGCGCTGTTAGATCCCAAAGGACAGATTGGTCTGGAGCAACGTTCACTGATACTGACGGCATTTGGCCTGATGTTGATTGTCGTTATTCCCGCAATCTTGATGGCTGTTGGTTTTGCCTGGAAGTACCGTGCGAGCAATAAAGATGCTAAGTACAGCCCGAACTGGTCACACTCCAATAAAGTGGAAGCTGTGGTCTGGACGGTGCCTATCTTAATCATCATCTTCCTTGCGGTACTAACCTG
>NZ_AEJZ01000131.1:0-18862 GCF_000208525.1 Escherichia sp. TW14182 | reverse complement strand
CGTTTTCGTACGGTTGGCCCTCAAACCCCATAACGTACACCCCGGAAGAGGAAACACCGCCCGCCACCCCCTTCTGGAAAAAACTCCCGTTCCAGCTGGGCGCTGTCGCCGTCGTGTGCGTGTTATTTATCAGTTGTCGTATCAGCGGCAATACACCATCGTCCGGTGAAAAGGCGCAGTTTGTCAGCCAGGAAGAGGTCACACAGAGCAGAGAGGCAGCATCACCGGAACCGGTTCGTCCGCTCCCGGCAGAACACCCCCTGCCGGACGACGAAACGGATGCCCTGAATGACACCCTTGCGGCCCTGCGGATCCACGGCGAGAAAACCCGTGAAGGTCTGACAGCACTGGCCAGACGGCTGGATACGCTTGAAAGCCGTATCAGCGAGCTTCAGAAACATACCGTTCCGGCTCCGGCCGCCACCGCGCCTTCCCCTCAGCCAACCACCCCGACCAGAAAGGCCCCACGTGCTGGCCGGAATGCCAGCCCGCTCTCCGGTGTGAAAATCGACAGCCTCTATCCGGGACTGGCCTGGGTGACCTGGCAGGGCAGCAGCTGGGCGCTGCGCCCCGGTGACCAGTTCGCCGGCACCACCATTCTGAGCATTGATGAGCAGAAACGGGAAATCGTGACCAGCGCCGGTGTGATCCGTCAGGGAGGCTGAACCTGTGGATATGGTCCAGATGCTGGCAAATGCCGTTAACGAACTCGCCGGACTGGGTACACAGCTTGTTCTGGCCATCGCCAGTGTGGGCGGGATCGCCATGGTCATTCTGTATTTATCGGGCGTCGCCGGTCGCAGCCGGCGGGGCCAGTACACGGATTCAGGCGGCACATTCCTTGCTGTCCTGTTGCTGGCCTGCTGCGTGATTGCGCTGGAAAGCGTGGTGAACGCCGGCGGTAACCAGCTGGGGTTTGGCAGCGTTTCCTTTGATGAAATCGCTTACGTCCCCGAAGCCCGCTACGGCCCCGCTGCCGTGGCGGTCAATGCGGGCTTAACGGCCCTGCGGACCCTCGGATGGTGTTTTGTGTTAAACGGTTTGCTGCAATACCGTCGCTCACAGAAAGACGGTCACACCGGACTGTCCCGGGGAGACGACATCTCGTCCGGGACCAAAAAAGTCTTCAGTGGCCTGATGCTTATCTTCGGACCGCAGGTCATTAACGCCCTTCAGAACACACTCCAGCTTCACTGGTAATTATCTTCACTTTAATCTCACAAGGATTTTTATGAACAACATAAAAAATATGCCCCTCCGTGTTTCCGTGCGTCTGTACATGCTGATGCTGAAACTGCACGAACTGAAACGCAAAGCCCTGCTGGTCACCCTGACCTTCCTCACCGGTGGGCTGTTTTCACAGCCTGCACTGGCTGCCGATGGCGACCTGGCCGATATGTTCAACAGCCTTCTGGGTTTTTTCCCGGGCATTAAGGATGCGGTTAAAGCCGTTGCCCTGCCACTGGGTCTCTGCCTTGTTATTGCCGGATTTATCATGATGGCATCGAAAAAGAACAACCCACACATTACCAGTGGCAGAATTGCCCTCATCTTTATTATCGGTCTCTGCCTGATTGGCCTGGATCAGCTCATCAGCCGTGGTCAGAAGCAGATGAACCTGAACCCGGTCGGCGTGTAATTCCCTCCCTTACTCCCCTGCCTGCCGGCAGGGGATTTTCAGTCACGAGATCACCATGAACATACTGTCTCCACGGTGTGGCCTGGTTGCCCGCGTCAGCGGCAGACGCCTTCATGACGCCATCGATGCCCTGATCCATCAGGAGCAGCAACAGGCCGCACTGGCCGCCAGCGAAGGGCGTTACATGCATGCGGCCGCCCTTTACAAATCACTGGCAAATCTGCAGACCCTGAAAGAGCAGATTGACCCGGAACATCCTCACGCACTGACAGACCTGACGGCGTATTCCGCATCCCCTGAGAACAAGGAGCATCAGCCATGCTGACGTTTTCACTGACACGTCCGGTAGCCGGCCATACCCCCTCTGCAACAGAAGAACAGCAGCTGAATGACCGCGCCCGTCAGGCCGGCACGCACTGTGAATACTGCGGATATGAATCGCCCCGGAACACGGCACTGTGGCGGGATAACAATCCCCTGCATGACAGCAATGACAATCTGACTGTGGCCGACCCGTTCTGCCGTGCATGGCGGGAGCTGGACACCATTAACGCGGATCGGGGCGTGATGGCCATTCTGCCGGGCCTGAGCGCCGAAGACTGTAATCACCTGCAACGGACGCTGCATCTGGCCCTGCACTGCGGTGACGGGGAGAAACAGCAGGATGCGAAAGCCCTTCTGAACTGGCTGACAGAACACCAGACCATTGCACAGATGCAAATCGGTTCGGCACACCCACAGGCCTGTGCGCAGGCCCTGCAGCGAACGCCGGAAGAGGCTGTCCCTGCCGTTCTGGATGCCTGGTGCAACCTGAGGCTGATCCTGAATCTGCACAGACTGCCGGCACCGTCCCCCGACACCCTGACCCGACTGGAGGCCACCCCTGCCTGGTGGCCCCTTCTGTATCAGCATTATCTTTCCGGAGGCTGACACATGCTGATTGACAAAATTGAAGATGCCCTGATGCATCTTTCCCGTTACACCCTCGGAAAAACGTTTCCGGATTACTGCGACCTGCGCACGGTTATCGGCCTGACGGCGGATGATAAGGTGCGACACCCTTCGCTGGTTGCCCCCTATATTCAGGTCACCCGGAATAACGATTATGTCACCTGCTTTGAAATCAAGGGGGCTTTCCGCGAATTCAGTTTTCATGAGGTGCCGGAAGGCACTGAACCGGAACCGGGCACCTTTCAGTTCTTTATCCGGCGGCTGAGTGAATCCCTGAGCGGCGACTTCCGGCAGACGGGCCACAAACTCAGCGTCATTTTTGAATCCGATCCCCTGCGGGGTGCGGAAGAAACAGAACGACTGCTGACACCCAAAAAACAGGCCTGTCAGCGCCTGCATCTGGATCTTGACGACCTGATTGACGAGGAAATGCAGAAAATTGCGCCTTACGTGGCCCGGGAGCGGGTTCTGCTGGTTGTCTATACCGCCTTTTCCTCACTGCCCCCGGAAGAGCGCCGGGCAGAGATCAAGCGTCAGAATGAGACAACGCAGCTCCCGGAAGCGCGTTTTGGCCAGCTGCCACTGTACGCCATGTTTGAAGGACTCAAAATGCGCCACGATGCCTTCATTGATAAACTGGCGGCTGACATTGCGGACAATAATGACGGCGTTCTGCTCCGTATGATGGATGCCCATGAAACCGGGCAGGTGATCCGCGACGAAATTGAACGTAACAGCACCTCAACGGCGTGGCAGCCCCTGCTCCCCGGCGATCGCGTCCTGCCTCACGGACATCTGCGGGAGAACGATATCAGCGCCTGCCTGGCACCGCATCTGAACTTCCAGTACTGCAACAGTAACGTGGAGACGGACGGTGAGGCCGTCAGGGTTGACGATATCTGGCACGGGCAACTGGCCATGACGCTGGCGCCGCAACGCCCGCAGACTTTCCCGGAACTGTTCCGGACGCTACCCCGTCAGCTTCCCTGGCGGCTCCGCATCGATCTGATGCCGGGTGGTCTCCATCAGCTGGGCAGAAAAATGTCGTTGCTGATGTTTCTGGCCATATTTCCCTCCCTGCGCCCGCAGTATGAATCCGTGAAATGGCTGCTGGACAGGGACCGTATTGATCCGGTTGTGGTCATGAGCATCACGGCCAGCACCTGGCACAGGGATAAATCCCGGATGCAGCGCAACCTGACGCTGCTGAAAAAATCCCTGCAGGGCTGGGGCATTACAGACGTGACCGGCATCTTCGGTGACCCCATCCGTGCCTGGGTTTCCACCCTGCCGGCGGTATCCAGTTACAGTGGCCCGAACCTGCTGTTTGCCCCGCTGACCGAAGCCCTGCGTTATCTTCCCCTGCAGCGTCCCTGCAGCCCGTGGGAAAAGGGCAATTTTGTGGTCATCACACCGGACGGCAAGCCCTTTGTGATCCAGCTGGCCAGCTCACTGCAGGAAAAACACACGGAAATGATTTTTGGCTCCCCCGGCTCCGGGAAATCCGTGCTGGCCAACAGTATTCAGCTGGCCATGCTGGCAAACAGCAACACCGATTTGCCCTTTATGGCCTTTATCGACAAAGGCTTCAGCGCCCAGGGGGTTTATGAACTCATCCGGGACGCCCTGCCACCGGAACAACGTCACAAGGTACTGAGTATCATCCTGCAGAATGACGACCGTCACTGTCGTAACCCGATGGATATCCTGCTGGGCCTGAAAGCCCCGCTCAGTACCGAACGGGAGTATATTCTCAACCTGCTGAAAAGCCTGTGTGCCGATCCCCTCACCGGCCTGCCGCCGGATGCTTCCACCTGTGCAGATATTCTGGGCCGGGCGGTGGACATGGCCTATCAGGAAAAAGCGGAACGCCCCACACGGTATGGTCCGGGTCTGGTGCCGGACGTGGATGCTGCCCTTCAGGAAGCCGACATCTTCAGTCGCCACCCGCCGGAATGGTGGGAAACGGCCACCTGGTACGAAATCCGTGACCTGCTGTTTGACAGCGGTTTTGTCAAAGAGGCGGCACAGGCGCAGGCACAGGCCGTTCCGCTGCTGAATGACCTGCAGAACGAGCTCAACAACCCGGTTCTGCGGAATGAATTTGAAAAAGTCACCCGTCCCGGCAGCCATGATCTTCTGCTGGACTACATCTCCCGGTGTCTGACCCGTGCCCTGACCGATTACCCGATGCTCTCCGGACGCACCCAACTGGTGGTCAACCCGGAAACCCGCATCATTGTGGTTGACGTCAATAACGTTGCCGGCAACAGCAAAACCCCGGAAGGGAAACTGCGCACCGGCATCATGTACCAGTTTGCCCGTCAGCTGGCCGGCGGTAACGACTTTTATCTTCCGCAGATCCAGAGCGAACTGTATGCCAGTCTGGATCCCCGCTACATCCCGTTACACCGCCGGCGCATCGAGCAGCTGGACCAGGAAACCAAAACCATCTTTATGGATGAAATGCACAACATCAAAGGGATCCAGATCCTGTGGGAAGCCCTGCAGACAGAGGACAGGGAGCAGCGTAAGTTCGGCGTCCGGACGGTTTTCGCCTCACAGTATCCGGATGACGTACCGGAAGACATGCTGAGATCGGCAAACTCCGTTTACCTGATGCGCGTCAGGCCCCGGGATTTTGAACTGCTGGAGAAAAACTTCTCCGTGCCCCGCGTCACCCTGAACAGAATGCTGAAAACGCCCGCAGGCCCGGCCCCGGACGGTTCCGGCACCACGTTCCTGGGCATCTTCAGGACACAACGCGGGAACGTGGCGCAGATACTTCGCTTACCGGTCGGCCCCCTGAAACTGTGGGCACTGAACAGCACACCGGAGAACAGGGCACTGCGTAATCTGCTGACGCAGAAGCTGGGATCTGCGCCCGCCCGCAGACTACTGGCCACGCATTTTCCGCAGGGCAGCGCCAGCGCCCATATCGACAATCTCAAATCACAGAGCCGTGATGATGACCACACCAGCGCCGTCAACAAACTGGCCGCTGAGCTTATCGCCCGCCACGGTTATCTGCAGGGCTGAGTCCTGCTACCGGAGACATCTTCATGAATAAGAATGTTTTTCAGACAGGCATTCGCCTGTCACTGTGTGCCGCCATCCCGGGCTGCCTGTTATGGCCACTGTCAGGGCTGGCGCTGACGGTTAACGTCAACTCCAGTGCCCCGATAACACAGCAGGTCGCCCCGGAGCTGAAGGCGGCTAACCGGACACTCAGTGCCATCAGCGAGACACAGAATCAGATTGGCGCGGCCATTAACGCCAACGGCGACAAACTGGCGGCCATGATTGAACAGTCCACACAGGCCATCCAGACACAGGAGACCTTTGCGCGTCAGACAGAACGACTGGAAACTGCCCGGCGCAACTTTGCCGTTCCGGAAACCCTCTGTACTGAATCCGCATCCGGCAGCGCCGTACAGGTCAGCCAGCAGGCAAGAGCCACGCAGGGTGCCCTGAAAAGCGGTTCAGGTATCAGTGACAAACTGGCACAGGCATACAACACACCCACACCCCCACCGGATCAGATTCAGTTCCGGAGTGCCACACTGCACAGCCAGTGGTGTGATGCCACGGATTACGCCGCCTACGGCGGAACCGACCTGTGCCCGTCAGTCTCGGACTACCCCGGCGGTGACAAACAGCTCAGTTCACTGCTTGACGGTGCCGGTAAACCGGGCAAAACCCCCACCCTGACGTTTGAGCAGAAGCAGACGGACGCCGCCATGACGTATGCACTGAACAGCACGCCTCCCGGTGCAGGCCGGCAGCTCAGCAAGGGCGAAGTCAAAACCACGTCAGGAAAGCAGTACATCGGGCTGCTGACACAGTATCAGGCCATTCTCGATGCGGCCCGGGAGCCTCAGCTGGCCATGATTGCCGCCAGTCAGCCTGATGCCACCACCCGTGATGTTCTGAAAGAAGTGCTGCAGGTGCCTTCTGCGAAGAAATTCTTTAACGACACGGCGTCAGACCAGGCGAAAAAACGCGGTGAAATGTCAGCCCGTGAATTTGAGGCCTTCGAAGTGGGCCGACGCTACGCCAGCACAGACTGGCTGAGTGACCTTCAGCAGATGGACGGTGACAACCTGATCCGGGAACTCATTCGCGTCCAGTCGCTGGGGAACTGGTTACTGCTGGGACTGAAACAGGAGCAGCAGAAAGCCAACATTCTCGCCGGTCAGCAACTGGCCATACAGGCGACCGAACACTTCCGTCCTCAGCTGGCCGGAAAAATGGAGCAGGTTAAGGCAGGTACAGTGCGATGAAAGGTAACAGACTGAAAAAAACGGCCTGGTATACGGCCAATATCTTTGTTCCCCTGTCAGAAACCCGGCTGACCATGAACACCATCATCCCGTCATGGAAAAAGCAGTTTCAGCGTATCCGTGTGGCCAGAAAACTGATGGGACGTCGCCAGCGGAATCAGACGGCTTACACATGGGCTGAGGCCGTGGCCCTCACCGGGATGACGCCGGCACAACTGGAACACCGTTTTCTGCGCCGGAAACGGCTGTACCTGGTGTTAAGCGCCCTGCCTGCACTGCTGGCAACGGGGCTGCTGCTGGCCCTGCTGGTCAGCGGTATTTACACCCCGATGGCGTTTATGCGGGTCGTGATAATGGTTCTGATCCTGCTGGGACTGGCCAGCATTCCGGGGCTGCAGGTGGTGATCTGCAGCTGGCGACTGTGGCAGCTGCGCGAACAGCGGGTCAGCGTTGAGGAACAGGGCACGTTCCGTGACTTTACGCAGGGCAGACCGTGGATACGTGAATCACTGCTGTCGTGGCACTGATAACGGTCTGTCACCGGTAAACCAGAGGGGCAATTAATGCCCCGTTTTTATGATGGCATTAATTATGATTCTGAGTAAAAACAACATCACTTATCTGGCAGAACATATTTTCCCGATATATTTCAGAGATGAATCAGGCTACACGCTGTCTTTTATCTGCAAAAAAAGAATCCGCCGGGCTGACGCCCTTTGTCGTACAGTGCTTTATTTTTCGCAGGAACGCCAGGATGCTGTTTCACCGGAAAAAAGAATGCAATATCTGTCTCCTGATGACAGCCTTGCGACATTCCTGTTTGTTATTGCCTCCCCGATAACACCAGAGCTCAGGCATCAGCTAAACGAGTATCTTGATACCCTTCCCGGTCAGTTCATCAGGAAAATGAAACCAACCTTATGGTTTGCTGTGGTATCACCGTGGCATAAAAAAACAGCGCAGCTTGTTCTGCCGAAAGTCAGCGCCATGCTGGCATTTTACAGCACTCACTCCGATGAACTGGAACAGCAGACAGCCGAATTTATGGCACGCCACGAAAGACATAACGCAAACAAGCCCGGGGACCATTAATATGAGCATGTTTTATAAACGCGGTCATTACCCCCTGCTCAATAAACAGGATTTCCGGAAACTAATGTCAGACAAGGAAATACCTGACAGATATATTTCTGATGTTATGGAAATTATTTATGGCTCCCGGTTTATTGACGATGACATCCCCCCACCTTATGTCATCTGCAAAAACCATTTTCATACTGATGAAGATGCCACCTTTATCCAGCGTCTGAACCGGCTCTGGATTATTCCGTTATATCTGTTTTTTATGCCCTTTCAGTGGCTGTTCTGCGGCAATACCGGTTTTAACCATGACTCCCGTCTGGCGGCCTTTCTTTCCCGGCTGACCGGAATTAAATAAAGCCGCATTGACTTTGTATCACCTGATAAAAGCACCTTCTCTTACAGGATAATTTATGACATACCTGCGTAAACTCTTTGCCGGCATCATGATAAATATGCTGTGGCTCCCCCTGGCTTTCGCAGACTCTTCCGTGAATTTTGACACAATAGAAGCGGCAGCCAAAAGAAGCTCTGACCTTTCACGCCAGTTACTGGTGATGATTTTTGGCGATGTGGTGACAGATCCGTTCTCCACAAACACCACCATGATTGGCGAACTGTTCTATATCTTCAACGGTGTGGCTTTTGTTCTGGCCGTTATCTGGTTTCTGATGATTGGCCTGAAACACATTGCCCGCGCAGGTCATCTGGGAAAGGTCTTCAGCGGCGGTGACACATCAGCATCCGTGGTGACGACCGTTGCCGGCTTCATCACGCTGGCTCCTACAGTATCCGGCTGGTCTCTGGCTCAGCTGATGTTCCTGTGGGCGGTTTCGGTTATGGGGATTGGCAGCGCCAATCTGATGACGGACAAAATTGCCGACCTGCTGGCATCCGGTTTTTCGCTGACTCACCAGCCCGTCGCGCCCCAGACGGTCAGCGCCGCCCGTTCAATTTATGAAATGAACCTGTGCATGTATGGCGTCAATAACGAACTCAGCAACATGTACAGCCGCTATGGTCAGGGCGGAACGCCGCTGATGACCATCCGGAAGCTGTCTGACGGTTTCGAAATCTCAAACGGCAATGCCCGCTGTGGTTCTGTCCGTCTGCCCGCCGCCTCCGGCAGCAAGAACAGCTTCTGGGGGCTGTTCGGCGCTTCAGTCGATACCAGCAACATCACCAGTGCCCAGCAAAACGGGCTTAACCAGATGCAGAACGATCTGAATCAGGCTGCCTCCCGTTTTGTGACCGCGCTGATAAACAGACAACAGACGGGCAGCGGTGAACTGCCGGATGCCGAAACGGACATACAGAATGCGGCACGGGCATTTGAAGACCGCGTCAATCAGGCAGTACAGGCTCAGGACAACGGAAATAAACTGACCAGTGCCATGACGGAGCAACTGAAGAAATACGGCTGGTTATCGCTGGGCAGCTGGTATCAGACTTTCGCCACAGCCAACCAGAAGGTGAATGATGCTGCGGCACTGAAGCCTGTTGTATCCGGGATATCCGGCATTGGTGAAATTGGAGCAGGCGACACACTTAGCGGTGTCATGACAGCCTATCAGGCACAGCTGCAGAACACATCGTACACACCACCGCTGGGAGCACAGAATATAAAAAATACAAAATCAGCTTCCAGTGCAGATGACGCCAGTTCAGTTTTTGTGGAGCTGTTTAGTTCACCGGGACAACGATTTGCAAATTATCTGGCAACATCGTTCTCAAATGATGAATTCAGCAGCTATGGGCAAGTAAATCCATTACTGAAAATGAAAAATATTGGAGATTACACTCTAAATATTTCTGAAACCCTCCTAGCCACCTTTACTGCAATCAAAGTTGGTCTGGCTATGGCAAATAATGGTCTATGGGGGAGTATTGCAAACACCTTTAGTTTTAATGCAATAGAAGGTGCAAGTCAGGCAGTTTCAGCTCTAAGTCCTTTTATCTATTTTGTTCTGTTAGCCTTTTTTTCTATTGGCTTATCCTTATCAATATTTCTCCCTATGATACCCTTTATCTACTGGTTATCAGGGGGCGCAAACTGGATTGTAAGTGTACTTGTCGGATCCACTGGTGGATCATTATGGGCAGCAACTCATATTGGCACCGAACATGATAAAGGTAGCAGAGCAGCTTATGG
This sequence comes from Escherichia sp. TW14182, assembly GCF_000208525.1. NCBI lineage: Bacteria > Pseudomonadati > Pseudomonadota > Gammaproteobacteria > Enterobacterales > Enterobacteriaceae > Escherichia > Escherichia sp. TW14182. Next base: position 8,757 of record NZ_AEJZ01000131.1, on the reverse strand, counting down.
ATATATATTTCTGATAGATGGAATGATTCGCCCCATGTTAATGGTTTTAGGTTTTGCGTTTGCAAGCCTTGCAATCGTTGCCATTGGAACCCTTCTGAACATTCTATTTGGCCCGGCGTTAGCTAACACGCAGATAAATTCATTAACAGGGATAGTTTCCTTACTGGCTTTCTTAATGGTATATGCAAGAATTTGTACAACCACCGTCTGCAGAATATTCTCTTTATTAGTCACAATGCCTGATTACGTCATTTCATGGCTCGGTGGCAGAGAAGCGGCCAGTATACTCGGCAACATGGTCGATGAAACCAAAGGCATTTTTGCCTCCTTTGGACATGGACTACAGAGAACACCCGGTGTAAACTTACCCAAAAGGCCTCAAAAGCCAACAGGTGATGCAGATGGTATAAAATAAGAGATTAGCTATATGCGAAAGAAATTACTCACTATTAATTACATTATAATTATGTCAAGCGCTTTTTTTACTTTCGTTTTATTAGGTAAGTATTTTTCTTGGCCACCTCAGATAAAAGCCTTCCCTACGCCTTTATTTATATTTATTTGCGCTCATGTACTAAGACGCATCTTAGAAAACGGGCATAAAAGAATAATAAATAACGTACTAAGAACAGTAAGTTTTTCATCAAATAACTTTTCTCTGATCGCTCACGGCTCATGCACAAGCATTCATGTTGACCCGATCAAGGGTGAGTTTCTTATTATCGATTGCAAATCATTTGGTCGACCTAAAGTCAGAGGATATAATTTCGAGCAGTGGGGCGGATACGAAATTGATAATAACGTTGCCAAAATAACGTTTAAATTTAATGATTTTGAATTTCCTGCATTCTCTATATATGCAAAAAGCCGCCCCGATGCCAAAGAGTTTTGCAATAAACTGGACATAATGTGCAGCCCGTCTTACTCCCCTAAAGACGAACGCAGTTTCTATAAACACGTCCAGCAAAGCCTGGCCACCGCATAAGAAAAAAGGTCCGCATTTCTGCGGACCTCTGGCTTACCCTGTCAGCCTTCCCTGGTATGTTTTACCATTACAGAAAACGACCAGCTCAGGCGTCAACAGTATAATTTTCTTCCAACACCACTGTCAAAAGGTATAAATCATGTCTGGACAACTTTTCCCTGTCGCGACTGCATGGGGTATTTCTTTATTATCCCTGGTGGCTGGCATTGCGTTTCTGCCTGAACAGACAACGCTTTTCCGCCTCTCTTCGGAATCATTTTTCTTTTTCGCATGCGCACTTTTTATATGGGGTTATATATGGCTGTATTTTGAATCTCAGAAGAGAAAAACAGAAAAAATCCTTAATATGATTGGATTTGGTGAAAATACTGTCTCTTATATAAATTTCATAAGCAGAAAAAGCATTCACTTTAATCCGGACACCGGGGATATCCTGACAATTGATATGAATGATGAGTGTATTAACGGGTATTCTTTCCATGACTGGACAGGTTGTGATAAGGATGACCATATCATTACCCTGAAATTCTGTGATGTTAATGCTCCTGCATTCACGTTATCCAGAAACAGAAAGTCCGCCGACTTTTGCCACAAACTTGAACGCTTCGAAAACTATAAATACGCCGCTGAAAGAAACTTCAGGGAACAGGTACAGCAGACATTCCATTCTTGTTAAAGCCCTGCCTGTTATTTTATATTCCGGTTCTCATATCGTTCTGAAGAGAAGGAAGACTGAGCGTGAACAAACAGGAGTACTTATACAAATTGCGACGTTGTAAAAACATCACCACACTGGACAAAGTCATCGAGCGAAACAGATATCTCATGTCAGACAAGGAGTTTATTGAATTCCTTTCCGCCGCTGATCACCGCTATGCAGAAATAAAAATGGGTAAACTTTACGACAGGATCCCCAAATCGGTCTGGTCTCTGGTTTAACGCCCCGCCACATCTGCGCACATGAAGAAACAGGGAACCGGATGCGTTCTTTCATTCCGGTTCCCTGTGGACAGATGAAATACATCCGTCATGGATAAGGAGAAAGCGTTATGACTGATAACGCCTTTTCCTTATATCACCACTTCGTAATGAAATAATCCGAAAACAGCCCTGTCCCCTTTCCCGGAGATATGGCGCATCCGCTGTCTGTCAGATTTACACAGTAATAAGAGAAATAATTATGTCCCAATATCATCACCCTCAGCAGGGTAACGATTCCGGCATGATGATCCTCATCTGCATTGCTCTGGTCTGCGTTGTCGTCTGGGCAATACATCCTTCCCTGTTCTACGGGTATTGCGTGCTGCTCTATTATTTGTGGGGCATCATTGATTTTCCGGCCATACACGTCACTGTCGCCGGGAAAATGAATCTCCTGGTGTGGGGCAGTCAGCGCAGCGAAACCCTCTCTGCCGGGCAGATGATTGAACTCATGAATCAGACTGCCGGCATTCTCTTTCTCTTTTTCGTTCCGGTGGCCATCGGCGGCATCATCATCAGCCGGAACCATCCGGCAAACCGGACACGCAGGCCCATTAATATTCATACCCTGCCACGCATCATGTCCGCGTTTTCACCGGCTGTTATCCCCCTGCTGCAGTATGGCGACCCCGGAACCCTGCTGCTGAACACCGATCCCCCGGAACACCGGAGCGCCATGTCGCCGGACGAGTTTGCCACAAAACATAAACTGGTGATCGGACAGCGCCTTGACCGGGAACGGGCAAGACAGGTCTTCGAAGCGCAGGCAGGTACACCGCTGCAGGGGCCGGAAAGTTTCAGTCCGGCAGAGCGCGCACTGGTCGCCGCCTTTGGTCTGCAGGAGTTCTGTAATGATCGCGCTGCTGCCATCGACCTGCTGGATACCCTGAACCGTTCGTGTGGCCAGCCACAGAAAGAACATGGCGGTAAGCGTGGCTATCCCCGCTTCAGTCTGGCAGACAAGGCATTCCGGCGCGTCATGGCCACACCAAAAGCCAGAGCATGGCTGCGGCATCACAGCACCACACGAACAGCCCTGTCTGCGCTGCATGCCCGTGATATTCGCCTTCCCTGTATCCAGTTCCGCTGGCTGAAGGGGCTGGACAGAACACTGTTCTACGTTCTGGCTTCATCCGACCGCCCGAAGGTCTTCGTCGAAGGTGCCGGTGTGATAGCCACCGCGCAGTGGGAAACCTTAATCGCTGACATGTCGGCCCGCCTGCAGGTGGCTATTCCACCGGTGGACGATCCGACCGCAAAGGCTGTTGACGGGCTGGAAGCAGACCTTATCAGCACCGGTATGGTGGTGGAGCTGCACCGGGTCGCTCCGGAAAACCTGAAATCCCCGGACACCGGAGAACGTGACGACATGTTCTTCTTTGCCCCCAATGAGGCACTGCAGCAGGAAGAGCCTGCCCCGTCACCACCCGTCGCTCCGGAACCGGACAAACCGACAGACAGTGCCATTTCAGAAAAACACGCCCCTGTGGCCTCACAGCCACAACAACCTGAATCACCCGACAGCCCGGAACAGAAACAACCGATGCGTTTCCGCCCGGGCCGAAAAAACTGAGGATCTCAAATGAACGCCTACACCATTCGTATGGAGCACGGATGCCTGAGCGCATTCACCGGCAACGATCACCCCATTTTTATGTGTTTCCCCGGCAAAAATCCCCGCTTCTTCCTGCAGGGTAACTGTCTGATGCACGACAGTGACCATCACGCCACGCGGATGATTTACAAAGCCCCTTCGGTTGAGGATGCACAGGCACTGCTGCTGGCGATACAGAAACACCGCCGGCAGCGTCAGAATCAGTCAGCGGTGGTGGCTCTTATAACGGGTGTCCTGCTCGTGATTGCCCTGCTGTGGCTGGTTATCTCATGGCCGGCCACCATCACGCTGACCTTTGATGAACCGGTTTCTGCACCGCAGCAGGTCCATACCGTGCCCGCCAGTGCAGCTCCACAGCCACAGGAGGCAGAAAAAACACCGTCTCCACAGGCAGTCCGGGCTGAAAGTCTGAAGAAAGCAGCCGCCAGCGGGCGTTACACTGTCACGCTTTCAACCGGACATCCACGGACAATCTACGTGTTTTCAGACCCGCTCTGTCCGCACTGCCGGACACTGGAGCCTGTTCTGGATGTTCTCGCACAGGACTACAACGTGGAAATATTCCCGGTCAGCGTCATTGGCAGCACCGACTCGCAGAAACTGCTGTCTCCACTGCTCTGCCAGCCAGCAGCGGAGCGACCGGCACACTGGAAATCCCTGTTTGCCGCGGATGCCGGTATGGCGCCGGGCAGCAAAACCGATGCCTCCGCCACAGAGTGCGAGGACGGCCTGCATGCCCTGAACATCAACAACCGGGCCTTTAACTACTATCAGTTGCCGGGCACACCACAGTTACTGGCCGATGACGGTCGGGAAATCCCGTTATCCGTACTGACCAGTGACAAACGTCTGGCGGATTTTCTGCAGGAGAAAACGGATGGCCATTGATTCCCGACCGGTGGACAAACAGCGGGTACAACATGTCATCAAGTCCACCTGGCTGATGGACATTCTGCTGTCTCCTTTTTCCCTGCAGGCCGGCATGCTCGGAGGGCTGCTGTTATGCCTCATTGCCCCGTGGCTGTTGCTGCCCTGCCTGATATGTGCCGTTATCTGGCTGTTTGTCTTTACGGATCAACGCTTCCGTCTGCCGCTGAGGATGCCCACAGACATTGGCGGTTTTGATTATTCAACAGAACGCGAGGAGGCGAACGAATTCACACTCCCCGGTGGCTTCTTCCGTTTTATCAGACGCAAACTCACTGTCGAAAAAGCCGGCGGCATCATGTGCCTCGGCTATGCCAGGAAACGCTTTCTGGGGCGGGAATTATGGCTGACCCGTGATGACTGTCTGCGTCATATGCAGTTGCTGGCCACAACCGGTTCCGGGAAAACCGAAGCCCTGCTCTCCCTGCAACTGAACGCCATCTGTCTGGGACGGGGATACTGTTACTCTGACGGTAAAGCAGAAACCGCCCTGGCATTTTCCTCATGGAGTCTGCTGCGGCGCTTCGGGCTGGAAGATAACTTCTATGTCCTGAACTTCCTGAATGGCGGGCGCGACAGGTTTGATGAGCTGCTCAGTAATGATCGTACCCGGCCACAGTCCAACACCATCAATCTGAGCAATAACGCCACCGCGTCTTACATTATTCAGCTGATGGAGTCCATGCTCCCGAAAGTGGACGGCAGCTCTGCTGACTGGCAGGACAAAGCCAAGCCCATGCTTTACGGACTGGTGTACAGCCTGCACTACAAGTGCAAACGGGAAAACCTGCGCTTTTCTCTCACCATGCTGCACAAACATCTGCCGCTGAAGGAAATGGCGGCCCTCTACATCGAGGGCAAACAGAACGGCTGGCATCAGGAAGGAATTAACGCACTGGAGAACTACCTGTCGACGCTGGCCGGCTTTCAGATGGACCTGGTCAGCCGTCCGGGCGAATGGGATCAGGGCGTCTTTGACCAGCACGGTTTCCTTATCCAGCAGTTCTCCAAAATGCTGGCCATGTTTAACGATGTGTATGGCCACATTTTTGCAAACGACGCCGGTGACATTGATTTACGCGACGTCCTGCACAATGACCGGGCACTGGTTGTTCTCATCCCGGCGCTGGAGCTCTCCAAATCAGAATCTGCCAGTCTGGGTAAGCTCTATATTTCAGCCAAACGTATGGTCATTGCCCGCGACCTCGGTTATCACCTCGAAGGGAAACGCGAACAGGTCCTGACGGCTAAAAAATACCGGAACCGCTTCCCTTTTCCGGACATTCACGACGAGCTGGGCAGCTATTTTGCACCAGGCATGGACGATCTTGCCGCCCAGATGCGCAGCCTCGGCTATATGCTGATTATCTCGGCCCAGGACATTCAGCGATTCATTGCCCAGTTCAGGGGGGAATACCAGACCGTAAACGCCAACCTGCTCGTGAAATGGTTCATGGCCCTGCAGGATGAAAAGGACACCTATGAACTGGCCCGCTCCACTGCCGGGAAGGATTATTTTGCCGAACTGGGCGAAGTGAAACGCTCCCCGGGCATGTTCGGTAATCAGTTCGAGGATGCCACCACCACGCATATCCGGGAAAAAGACCGCATCAGCCTGGATGAGCTGAAAAACCTGAATCCGGGAGAAGGGTTTATCTCCTTCAAAAGTGCACTGGTCCCCTGCAACGCGGTTTACATTCCGGATGACGAAAAACTGTCGTCAAAACTGCAGATGCGCATTAACCGCTTCATTGACATCGGACGTCCGTCAGAAGCCGAACTGGTGAAAAAGAATCCGTCGCTGGCCCGTCTGCTTCCGCCTGGCTCACAGGAAGTCAGTCTGGTGCTGCAGCGCACGGACGAAATCATGGCGGGTATGGCACCCCGCAATCCACCACCGATTATGGATCCCATTCTGGCCCGCCTGGCAGAAATCACCCTTAACCTCGATAACCGGTGTGATATCAGCTACACCCCGGAACAACGGGGGATCCTGCTGTTTGAAGCCGCACGGGAGGCGATGAAACGCAGCAAAGGTCGCTGGTTCCTGGCACAGACCCGACATCGGCCAATCAGCGTTTCCGATCAGGTCGCCCATAAGCTGGCCACTGACAGCACGGCATTCCCTTCTCCTGTAAACACCGATAAAGGAGCAGATCCACAGTGAAACTCAGACACACTCTGGCTATCACCACCATGATGGCCGCACTCTTTATTCAGCCGGCCTGTGCAACACCGGATATTCAGGCGGGCTTTTCGCCGGAAGGCTCCGCGCAGCAGTTGATCATGCGCACCATCAGTGACGCCGGACAGGAAATTCGCCTGATGGGCTACGCATTCACCTCACCGGACATTGCCCGTGCGCTGGTTGACGCCAGAAAGCGGGGCGTGGATGTCCGGGTTGTTCTTGATGCCGAAAGTAACAACAACAGATACAGCCGGGCGGCCATCAACACACTGGTGCTTGCCGGCATCCCGGTCAGAACAGTGAGCAGTTACAAAATACTGCATGACAAAGTCATCATCACTGACCGGACAAATGTGGAAACCGGCAGCTTTAACTTCAGTCGTGCCGCCAGTCGCGCAAATTCAGAGAACGCCATCGTGATCAGGAACGCGCCTGATATTGCGAAAGCGTATCTGAAACACTGGCAGTCCCGCTGGGAACAGGGGCATGCCTGGATACTGCCCTACTGACGGAAGCCGGACTGCCGTACATGCAGCCTGCTCTCCCACTGCCCCTTACCTCTTTCCCTTCAGTTCATCCATTCATCTTCTGTTGATACAAAACGGAGATTAAAACCCATGAGGAAAACTATTGGCTACTCAATGGTGGCCGTGCAGTTCTTTGCGCAAATTTCCCCGGCATTTGCCGGTGTCTTTCAGGCTGATGAGCAGTCTGTGGCACAGACAGCGGTGGAGGCCGGACGTGTGCTGCAGGGCAGCAACAGCGGTGATGCAGCCCGCCAGTTGCTGACCAGCCAGGCTTCCGGGCAGGCGGCAGATGCGGTCACGCAGTGGCTGAATCAGTTCGGTACGGCGAAAACGCAGCTGAGTGTGGACAGTGACTTCTCCCTGAAAGGCTCGTCGCTCGATGTGCTGTTGCCGTTTTACAACACCCCGAAGAACGTGCTGTTCACCCAGCTCGGGATGCGGGATAACGACGGGCGATTCACCACCAATGCCGGACTTGGCCACCGTTACTTCACGGATAACGGCTGGATGCTGGGATACAACGTGTTTTACGACGTGGACTGGCGCAACACCAACCGCCGCTACGGGATTGGCGTGGAAGCCTGGCGTGATTACCTGAAACTTTCCGCCAACGGATACAAACGTCTGTCCGACTGGCGGCAGTCCCCGACCGTTACCGATTACGACGAGCGTCCGGCTGACGGCTGGGATATCCGTGCCGAAGGCTGGCTGCCTGCGTATCCGCAACTGGGCGGTAAGCTGGTTTATGAGCAGTATTACGGGAATGAAGTGGCGCTGTTCGGTGAGTCTGAACGCCAGAAAAATCCTCACGCCATCACTGCCGGCGTCACCTGGACGCCGTTCCCGCTGCTGACCGCCGGTGTCGATTACCGCCGGGGCAAAAACGGGGCTGACGACACCCGCCTGAACCTCGGTCTGACATACCGTATCGGTGAACCGCTGGCGCATCAGCTGGACAGCAGCCGGGTGGGTGCACAACGTTCACTGGCCGCTAACCGCCTGGAACTGGTGAACCGTAACAATGATGTGGTACTGGAATACCGCAAACAGACGCTGATTACCCTGCAACTGCCACCGGATGTGTACGGCGCAGAGCTGACAACAGTCACCCTGACACCACAGGTAAACGCAAAATACGGGCTGTCCCGTATCGAACTTGACGACGCAGAACTGCATCAGGCCGGCGGGAAGGTTATCAGCAACACCGGCAACCGGATTACGCTGCAGTTACCCGCCTGGTCTGCCGAAAATCAGAGTGTCACGCTCTCCGGCAGGGCGCGGGATACCCGTGGCAACCTCTCTGATATTGCCCGTACCCGTATTCTGGTCTCCCCGGCAGCACAGCAGCAACTGGCTGTCAGCACGGATAAAACCACGGCCACTGCAGATGGTGCGGACAGTGTGCGCTATACCCTGACCGTCACGGGCAGTGACGGCAAACCGGTCAGCGGACAGGCTGTACGCTGGGAACACAACGGCGGCACGCTGAATGGTGAGAACACCACGGACCTGGTGATACCGGATGCGCTGGCAG